>JABLXR010000024.1 GCA_013178015.1 Anaerolineae bacterium | reverse complement strand
GGGCTTGAAGGAGGACCCCGGCTGGCGAGGCGCCAGGGCCATGTTGACCTGCCCGTCTATCGCCCCGTTGTAGTAGTCCACGCTGCCCACTATGGCTAAGATCTCGCCTGTCTGGGGCCGGAGGATCACCACAGCGGCGATGTTGGCGTTGTTGGGCACGCCGTACTCCGCGATCTTCCGGGCGGCCACCTCCTGAGCCATGTTCTGGATGTCCAGGTCCAGGGTGGTGTAGACCCGAAGGCCACGGCGATACATGGCCTCGCCGTACTAGCGCTCCAGCAGGTCGCGCACGTAGATGGCGAAGTGGGGAGCCTGGATCTCGTACCTCTCGGTGGGCGGCCGGATGACGAGCTCTTCCTGCTTGGCGGCGTATGCTTGCTCCGGCTCTAGATACCCCTGGCGCACCATAGTGTCGAGGACGATCTCCTGGCGCCGCTTGGCCACATCCGGGTTGTCTATGGGGTTCATGCCTGGATACTGGGGGATGTGCACCAGCATGGCCGCCTCAGCCAGGGTCAGCTCCTGCACGTGCTTGCCGAAGTAGACGCGAGCGGCCGCCTCGATGCCGTAGGCATGGTTGCCGTAGAAGTTGCTGTTCAGGTACCACTCTAGGATGCGATCCTTGCCTTCCCGGCCAGGGTAGCGGCGGGAGATCTCGAGGGCCAAGATGGCCTCCTTGATCTTGCGGGCGTAGTTGATCTGGTAGCGCTCCTCGGCGGGGATGAGCACGTTCTTCACCAGTTGCACCGTCAAGGTGCTGCCGCCCTGGACGCTCTCGCCTCTCAGGTTGGAGAGGAAGGCACGGCCGATGCCCTCGAGGTCAATGCCGGGGTTGGTGTAGAAGTTCTTGTCCTCCATGGCGATGGTCGCCTGCTGGATGTAGAGCGGTATCTGATCCAGGGGGACGTAGGTCCGGTCACCGCGGGGGTCAGCCACCTCGTAGAGCAGATGTCTGCCGGTCCGGTCGTAGATCTTGACCGTCTTGAACTGGTCTTCGACGCGCTCGATCTCCCCCGGGTCGGGCAGGTCCCGGGCGAAGTAGGCGTAGACGGCCACGGCGGAGCCGATGACGGAAGCCACCGAGAGGGCGATGGCGACCAGGAAGGCGGCGATGCTACCGGTGGCTACCCCGGTGGCCACTCCGGCGAAGAGGCCGGCACGGCTGCCGCCCCGGGGTCGGCGCCGTTTGCGGATGAGGTATGCTTTCAGGTCTCGATTCATGTCATTCCTTTGGCTCGGTGCATTCGTCCACGAGAACGTGCACCTAGGCTGGCTCTGCGCCCAGGGGCATGAATGAACGGCCCTCTAGAGCCTCGGCGGCAGACAGCAGACAAGCCTGGATGTCGTCCTTACTGAGATCTCTGTACTCGCTCAGTGTCCCCTCTTCCCTGACGCCACTGGCCAGCAACCCTGGGATGTACTGGACGCTGAGCCGCGTCGCCACTATCACCGGCTTGCCGACTAGTACCTTGGGGTCCACAGCAAGGCACCCCAGCAACTCCCTCTCTTCGCATTCATCGCAGTGATCTCCGCAGGCCTTGGGAGAGCGTCTCCGACACTCTCGCCCGAACTATGGGCTTGCGCTATCTCGCCTTCCTGACTAATGCTGTCCCCCTACGGCATTCTCTCCACCACCACGAAGTGGGACAGCCCGAAGGCTCGCAGGGGCGTCCTCTCCAGAAGGTACGTCAGCCCCCGAGCCAGTCTGGCGGCCGCTGGCCACCGCCGGAATATCTTGTCATAACCGGGATAGATTTGCACGTGGGCGACCACCCGGCAGGGCAGGGAAGCGAGAAGGCGTCGCAGCTCCCAGACGGTGTAGGCTCGCACGTGGGGCGCCAGCCGACGGCGCATCGGGTTGGGCAGGTACCCGACCAGGGGGATGTTGCCCTGTATGTAGCGGCCGCGCCAGTAGATTCCGTGCGTCTCGAAGGGGTAGAGCCGATTGGGGGCGAAGATGAACACCCGGCCTCCGGGACGGGTCACGCGCATGGCCTCGGCCAGACAGACGGCGTCGTCGCTGAAGTGCTCGATGACCTCATGCAGCAAGACCGTTCCGAAGGCGGCATCCCCGAAGGGCAAGTGTTCGGCTCGGGCGGCAGCCACGGGAAGGCCCTTCCTCGCCGCCGAGGGAAGATGGGTTGCCTCCACATCCACCCCGAACGCCTGCACTCCCTCCTGCCGGAACCGCTCCATATACACGCCTACGCCGCAGCCCACGTCCAGCATGGGAGAGGGCCGGGTCACCAAGTAGGGCCGCACTAAGGCGAAGCGGCGCTCTTGGCCGAAGCCCCAGACGTAGCTGGGACGGCCCAGGAGGGCGCCGCGCTCCCGATCGTCAGCGGCCTCTGCCTGGGCGGGGCGAACACCGCCGCGCGGGCGCGGGTCGCTGAGCGGGCGAACACAAGGTTCGCCCCTACGGATCGGGGGAGGGATCGGGCTGCCCCCACGGATCGGGGGAGGGGTCGGGCTACTGCTCATCTAGCTCCTCTGGTGCCTCTTCCTTCCCCTCCGTGGCGGCGATCAGGCTGTGGCTGTTGTAAGGGCCATCCACCTCCCGGCTGATGATGCCCCGCTCGATCAGGGCGTCTATCATGCGGGAAGCGCGGTTGTAGCCCACGCGCAGGTGCCTTTGCAGCATGGTGGTGGAGGCACGGCCCTCCTGGGCGATCACTGCCATCGCTTGCTCTAGCAGGTCGTCCTCCTCATCCTCGGTGACGCTGTCCTCGGTGGACCAGAGCTGCTTCTGCACAAAGTGATCGTCGTCGGCTGCGTCCACGGCGGCGTTCTTCCAGAAGCGGACCAGCGCCCCGATCTCCTCGTCGGAGACCCAACAGCCCTGGGCGCGCACCAGTCGGTTACGTCCGGGCGAGAGGTAGAGCATGTCGCCCCGGCCCAATAGCCTCTCGGCGCCGGGCGTGTCCAGGATGACTCGGGAATCCACCTGCGAGGACACGGCGAAGGCGATCCGAGCGGGGAAGTTGGCCTTGATGAGCCCGGTGAGGACGTCCACCGATGGGCGCTGCGTGGCCACCACCAGGTGTATGCCGGTGGCGCGCGACATCTGGGCCAGCCGACACAGCGCCCGTTCCACGTCGTAGGGGGCGCTCATCATCAGGTCGGCCAGCTCGTCCACGATCACCACAATGCAGGGGAGGGGGCGGTTCCCCTCGCGCTCCATGCGCAGGTTGTAGCCCCGCAGGTCCCGGGCGCCGACATCGGCGAAGGCGGTATAGCGGCGGTCCATCTCCCTCCCGGCCCACTTCAGGGCCCCAATGGCTTCCTCGGCATCGGAGACCACGCTGCCCACCAGGTGAGGGACCCCCTTGTAGATGGCCAATTCCACCCGCTTTGGGTCTATCAGCACCAGCCGCAAGGTATCGGGGGTGTTGCGGGTCAGCAGGCAGGAGATGATGGAGTTGATGGCAACTGACTTTCCCGACCCCGTGGCCCCGGCCATGAGCAGGTGGGGCATACGGGCCAGGTCCGCCACCACCGGACGGCCCGAGATGTCACGACCCAGGGCCAGAGCCAGGGGTGAGGTGAGCTTCTGGAACTCGGGGCTAAGGAAGACACCACCGAGAGACACGACCTGAGTCTGGGGGTTGGGCACCTCTACTCCAATGACGCCCCGGCCGGGAATGGGAGCCTGAATGCGGACGGGCGAAGCCGCCAGCGCCAGCGCCAGATCGTCCGCCAGGGAGGCGATCTTGCTCACCCTCACCCGCATGCGCCGGACTTTGCCGTCCGATGAGCGCTTCTCCACGTACCCAGGTTTGACCGCGAACTGGGTGATGGCGGGGCCCTTCTGTGCCTCCACCACCTGAGCGGGGACGCCCAAGCTGGCCAAGGTCTGCTCGATGGTGGCGGCTCGCTCCTCCACCAGGTCATCGGTCACTTCGACCTCTTCATCGCGGGCGAAGATCGCTGTGGGGTCGGGCAGGCCCCAGTCGGATTCGGGTGCCAGAGCCGGCAGATCCGCGGCCGTCTCCTGTGGTCTCGTTGGCTCGGGGCTCTGGATGCTAGCCGCCGGCGGTACCGGGGCCGCGCGTGTCGTGGGCACAGCGTCCTCCGGCGGAACCACGATCATCTCCCGCTGCTTCGCGTGCGTGGTGTCCTCGGCTGTCAACTCTACCTCGAGCGGCCGCGGCCGGCGGCGCCTTCGAGCCGGGGACATTGAGACGCTGCCGGATCTCCGGGAGCTTGTCAGCCGCTGCACCGAGGAGCGCCAGGCCTCCCAGGCTCGAGAGGGTGAGAGGTCGAAGGCCACCATGGCGCCTATGAGAGCAAGGGCTACGGAGAAGAGGTACGCGCCCAGACGCCCCAGCGCCTGGGCCAAGGCTGAAGATAGCAGCCATCCCACCCAGCCGCCGCCGTAGCCGGCTACGGAGAGCTCGAAAGGATTGGGAAGGCGGCGCAGAAGGTGAGTGATGGCTAGAGCGCTGAGAAGAAGCAGGAGCGCTCCCGCGACGCGGCTCGGGGGCACTGGTAGGCGGCGCCGGGCGCGACCGTAGAGGGCGCCAGCCAAGACGGGCGGGAATAGATAAGCGGCCCAGCCCAGCAGGCGACGCAGGAAGGTGGCCCACCCCTGGGTGAGGGTGTTGCTTCCCGGTGCCAGAAGGGCCAGGAAGCTGAACGCAGCCAGGACGAAGCCGGCCGCCAGACCCAGCCGGCGCCAATCCCACGGCGGAGGTGACCACCGGAGCCGAGGCAGGCTCAGCCGGAGGCTTCGTCGGGCCTTCTTGCGGCGGGTGCTTCGGCGTCTACTGGAGGGCATGGCTCGCTCTGTGATACGCAGTTGGGTGTCGGGCAGCAGCGGACCCCATCATCGGGGCTCTGCCCCTCCATGGCTCGCAATGCCTGTGCCAGACAGCCGTCTGGTGCCGGCCCGCATCGCTGCAGCGCAGGTGACCACGGCCATCTTGCTCTGAGCCATGGGCCCGCTCCTGCCCCCTGTGAACCCTACGCTCGCACGTGAGCTCCGTCACTCTGGCCTATGCCACCTGGCGGTCCACCTCCACCTCACGGCCGGCTGCGGCCGACCGGCGGATGGCGTCCAGTACCTTCACTACCTGAAGCGCCTCCTCGCCCGAGGAAATAAGAGTCTTGCCTGGGTCGCGGATGCAATCCACGAAGTGCCTCTGGGCCGAGACGCGTTGCATCTCGGGCAACTCCACCTGGGTGCTCTCCAAGACACCAGCGCGGTCGCGGAAGATCGTGGGCGGTTTGAGCATGATTCCCGCCTGGGTACCGCAGACGCGCACGTTCCACTCTGGCTCCTGATGGGCGGCCCAGGACACATCCACGAAGGCGGTGGCGCCATTATCGTAACGTATGAGCGCCGAGGCCAGCTCGTCCACGTCGAACCTCACCCCCGCCCGAGCGGCCTCGTCCTCGTAGAGCATGCGGTAAGTGGAGGCGGACACGGAGACCGGTCGAGGACAGCCCATGAACCACCACATCAGGTCGTAGGCGTGTACGCCGATGTCCATTAGCGCGCCGCCGCCCGCCTTCTCCCGGTTCAGGAACCAGTCCCCCCGACCCATGATGCCGGTGGGCGGGAAGTGAATGGTGGGCACGGCCCGGCGACGGATCATCGAGGCGCGGCCATAGTAGACCTGTCCTAACTCGCCGGAGGGTGCCAACTGGCCCAAAACAAGGTTGGAGTCGCGAAACCGGTTGTTCATGTGGACCATGAGGCGCTTGCCCGTCTCTCTTGCCTTGGCGACCATGGCCTCGGCGTCCTCGAGCGTGGTGGCCATGGGCTTCTCGCACAGCACGTGGAGGCCAGCCTCTAGCGCCGCCAGGGTGAACGGCGCGTGCAGGTAGTTGGGAACGGCGATGCTGATGGCGTCGAGCCCGTCGAGGGCGCACAGGTCACGGTAGTCGGCGAAGACGTGCGAGGCACCGTACTTGTCGGCGAACTGGCGCGCCTCTGTCTGGTTCAAGTCGCATATGGCCACTATGCGGACGCCGGGAATCTCACTGTAGGCTTGCATGTGCAGGCGACCCATGCCCGTGCCGATGACGCCCACGCGCACTTCACTGTCTTCCACGTCCAGACCTCCCCCCGTTGGAGATGGCCGGCATTATATGCCTGAGGCACTGTAGAGGCGATTGCGGGCGGCCTCAGGCGCGCGATGTGTTCGTGCAGCGGCTATCATGCCGCCTTCCATGGGGCCTCCCGGCGAGCCGTAGCGGTCTGCTCTGGGCCGCGTGCATGAGCGCGCCGGCCGTGCGCAGTTCGCAGGTGTAGAACTCATCGTTCCTGAAGCGCTTCACCACCTGGTCCATGTCCACGATCAGCCCCTGGTTGAGCGCCCTGCCCGGGCCCATCCTCGCATCAATCGCCTTATGGGGCGCGTCCTTGGTCTTGGCAATCCTGGAGGACGTTGCCATTGATGAGTGCCTGAGAGAGTTCCGCCAGTAGGGCCGTGTTTCGCTCCCTCCTGCTGTGTCGTGAGCTTAGTGGTCGTACCTCGGGTCATTCCTGGCCGCCTCCACGATGCGGTCAATCTCCCGCACTTGGGCCGGCTCCAGGGGCTCGGGGTGGTGCTCGGAGAGTATTCTCCTGGCCTTCTCCCTGGCCTTGGCCTCCATCCCTCGCACTTCCTGCGCCTGGAAGGCGCTCCAGGGAAGCCTCTCCACCAGGTCCGGCAGATAGAACTCCTCCCGGAAGTGGGAGGCGGTGTGGGGATGGGTGAGGAAGTTACCCCCTATGCCCACGTCCCTTATCGCCTCCAGAGCTAACGTCTCCTCGTTCACCTCGAACCCCTTCAGCATCCTACGGACGTACCCGGCGATGGCATCGTCAATCACCAATTGCTCGAAGGAGAAGGTGACCGCGTTCTCCAGGTGCCCTAGCGTCCCCACCCCCGTAGCTCCGGCCAGGATGGGGAACAGGATGGAGAGGGCCTTCTCCATCCCCGCCTGGGCCCCCGGCAGGCAGGCATCGGTCTTGCCCCCGTGGCAGCCTCCGGGCCGGCCGTAGAAGTCAGCCAGCATCTGCATGGCCGCCGTTACCAGGGGGATGCGATCGGCGCCGGCGTAGGGGTAGATCATGGAATCCATGGCGGTGAGAGCGGGACATACGTCCAGGGAGATGACGGCGTCCCGATCTATGGCGTAGGCCAGAGTGAGGGCTCCCAGGGTCTCCGCCAGCCCCAAGGCCAGAGTCCCGGCCGAGGAGGCAGGGGCGGTGGTGCCTCCGGCGGGCATAGTGTCCAGAGACTGAGGGACGCCCCGCTTGACGTACTCCACGAACACGGTGGCCATGTTCTCATCCAGGACCAGCGGGCTCTTGGCCTCCCCGTACCCCACCAGCACCGGCCGTCGTCGCAGCTCCTCCTGGCTCCCCCGCACGACCTCCCCCATTCGGGTGAGGTACTCGATGTCGGCCACGCTCCAGGCCTCGATGCCGCCGAGCTTGGTGGTGTGCTTCACCAGCTCCGCCGACATTACCACCGGGCGCAGGGCGGGGGGCACCTCCTGAGCCGAGCAGGGCAGGCCCACCAGGTCTATGTTGGGGAGGGCATCGGCGAGGCGCAGGCTGTCGCGAACGTCCTGCATGGTGGCATAGCGGCGCTCCCCATCCAGGGCGAGCACATAGGGGGGAAAGCCGCCGGTGTTGAGGTCGAAGTCGGGGCGGGGAGCGCGGGGGAAGGTAGAGAAGTACATGGCAGTGTAGCGCATGGGAATGCGCTCAGGATAGCGCTGGGGGCCGGCGAACTGCTCCCGCATCCTCCGGGCGTTGCCGTCCACCAGCTCGGGAGGGAAGCGCACCACGTGGGAGCGCCAGTCCACCTGGCATCCAGCCCCGTCCAGATAGGCCAGGGCTTCCTGGTGGTCTATGCGCATGCCCACCTCGTCCAGGATGCGCAAGGCCGCCCCGTGCAAGGCCTCCATCTCCTCCTGGGTGAGCACACTGATCTTGCCAAATACCTTACTCATCGAGACCTCCGGCCGGGGAGTCACCGCAGGGACTGCGGAATGGGATACAGGTTACCGGTTTGAGGGAAGAGAGTCGAGTGACCGAGCGCCCATTCCTGGAGCCCATCCTCGGCGGCTCCCCTCAGGTAGCGCAGGTTGTCGCCGGCGATGTCCACGGAGGTAGCCAGATGCTCGAGGGCCGCTGCCAACACGTACCCCTGGTGGCCTGCCTGAGACGAGGCGCGGGGCGATGGCGGGCTGTCCCTTCGTCGGGGTGCTGACTGCCCTGTACACCCGAGACCTCACTCACGCCTCCAAGTTGAGCAGAAGTCAGGACTGGGAGGGAAGGGCTTCGAGCCGGAGCATGGCTCAGATCCTTCTCTGCGCTACTCTGGCGTACGCCGCGGGCCGGCCGCAGGGGCAGGACCGCCAGCCATGGCAGAGCCGTGCAGCTGGATGCTAGACAGGGCGAGCAGGGGAGCTGCCCCGGCAGAATCGCGAGCCATGGCCACCACGACCTGCCGCGCAGACGGGCTTCGCTCCTATAGCTCCGTGGCCCCAGCTCGGAGCGAGGAAGCGGCGGCGGTGACTAGAATCCATCCTCCGATCCTGAGCTGCGATAGTGTCGGCAGATGTGGGCGTGGGCTCGCCCCGTTGGTATAATGGGGTATTCACATCGGCACGATCAGCCAATCCGCCACTGGAATGGAGGTCTTGACTTGGTTGAGTTCGTGATCCGACGCTTCGGCCTCATGATAGTGACCCTGGTGGCCGTGTCCATGGTTGCCTTCGCCATTATCGAGCTACCCCCCGGCGACTATCTCACTGCCTATGCTGCCACCCTGCGTGCCTCGGGCGACTCCATTGACCAGGCTGAGCTCGACGGCCTCAAACGCCGCTTCGGGCTGGACCAGCCTATCTACATCCGCTACGCCAAGTGGATGTGGGGCGTCCTCCGGGGCGACTTCGGCTACTCGTTCGGCTGGAACAAGCCGGTGGCGGAGCTGATCTGGGAACGGCTGGTGCTCACGGTCGTCGTCACCTTCAGTGCTCTCATTTTCACCTGGGTGGTGGGCTTCCTGATAGGTCTATACTCCGCCACTCATCAGTACTCGGTGGGCGACTACACCTTCACCGCTGTCTCTTTCGTGGGCCTGGGCATACCGGACTTCCTCATCGCTCTGGTGCTTCTCTGGGTAGGCTTCCGTTACTTCAACGCCAATGTGGGCGGGCTGTTCTCCCGGGACTTTCAGACTGCTCCCTGGTCCTGGGCCAAGTTCGTGGACATGCTCAAGCACCTCTGGGTGCCCCTGATCGTGCTGGGGGTAGGTGGTACGGCCGGCATGATCCGCATCATGCGAGCCAACCTCCTTGATGAGCTGCGCAAGCCCTACGTCATCACTGCGCGGGCCAAAGGGCTCAAAGAGAGCAAGCTCCTCATGAAATACCCCGTCCGCATCGCTCTCAACCCTTTCATCAGTACGGCCGGCTGGTCGCTACCTCAGCTCATCAGTGGTGCTACCATCATTTCAGTAGTGCTCAGCCTTCCTACCGCCGGACCGCTGCTGCTGAATGCGCTCATGGTTCAGGATATGTACCTGGCCGCCAGCTTCGTTCTGCTGCTGAGCGCATTGACCATCATAGGTACCTTGATCTCGGACATCCTTCTCGCCTGGCTGGATCCGCGCATCCGCCACGGCTTGCGCTAGCGGGAGTGTCTCAATGGCAGGGGAAGAGAGCCACGTAGCGGTCGCGCAGCGGGTCGCGGAGACGGACACTGCTCGAGAAGGGGAACGGATCTTCGTCGCTTCCCAGTGGCAGCTCATGTGGTGGCGATTCCGCAAGCACAGGGCTGCCATCGTGGCCTCGGTTCTCCTGATCGTTCTGTATGGAGTGGGGATCTTCGCCGAGTTCCTGGCACCCTACGACCCCAACAAGTACGACGTCCGCTTTACTTACGCCCCGCCCATGCCCATCCGGTTCGTGGATCACGACGGCAACTTCCACCTCCGTCCCTTTGTCTATGGGCTCACCCAGGAACGCGACCAGCGCACCATGAAGATGGTGTTCACCACCGACTATGAGTCCATCAACCCCATACGCTTCCTGGTGAAGGGCACTCCCTACCGGCTCTGGGGCATCTTCGAGACTGACAGGCACCTGTTCGGGGTGGATGATCCAGACGTCCTGTACTTCGCCATCGGTGCCGACCGGCTGGGTCGGGACATGTTCAGCCGCATCGTGTACGGCACCCGCATTTCTATGTCAGTGGGCCTGGCAGGCGTAGCTATCAGTTTGGTGTTAGGCATCCTGATCGGCGGAGTTTCGGGGTTCTACGGGGGCACGATAGACGTCATCATCCAGCGCATCATCGAGTTCATTCGCTCCATCCCCACCATTCCCCTGTGGATGGCCCTCTCCGCTGCCGTGCCCAAGGAGTGGTCCCCCCTCCGCGTGTACTTCGCCATCACCATCATTCTGTCGTTGGTGGGCTGGACAGGGATGGCCCGAGTGGTCCGCGGGCGGTTTCTCTCCCTCAGGGAAGAGGACTTTGTGATGGCGGCTGCCCTGGCCGGCGCCAGCGAGTTCCGCATTATCGTGCGCCACATGGTGCCCTCATTCCTGAGCCACATCATCGCCTCCCTGACCCTGTCTATCCCGGGCATGATCCTGGCCGAGACCTCGCTCAGCTTCCTGGGCCTGGGGCTGCGACCTCCGGTCATAAGCTGGGGCGTCTTGCTACAGGAGGCCCAGAACCTGCGCGCCGTGGCCACCTCACCCTGGCTGCTCCTCCCGGGGCTGACGGTAGTATTGGCGGTTCTGGCATTCAACTTCGTGGGCGATGGCCTGAGGGACGCGGCCGATCCCTATTCGCGGTGATCGTCGGGGGCGCCCGATGACTGGGCTGGGCCGAGGGCGACCTCTTCGACGCCGTCCTCGGTGCTGCCCGCACGTAGACTATGAGCTTGACACCCCGGCTCTAGCTCCAAACACTGTCCTCATCCCGCTAAGAAGCCAGCCGCGCCCGACGGCTGGCAAAGGGCCTTGACTGAGGTGCAGGCCACAGGCACTCCCGCCTGCCTCTTTCCCGGGGGTGAGAGAAGTCACGCCTTGCAGATTGCCTCTGGGTAGACAGCGGCTAAAGCTTAAGGGTCTTTGGCCGATTAATGTAGGGGCATGCTCATCCATATCCGTCGCTCAGCGGTCCCGCGAGCTTGCCCCGTCAGGAGGAGGTTCCATGACTTCCCGAGAGCGTCTCCGCCTCTGCCTGGCTCACCAGCAGCCTGACCGCGTCCCCCTGGACCTGGGTGCCAGCGCCGTCACCGGCATTCACGTCAGCAGCGCCTACCGACTGCGCCAGGCCCTGAGGCTCGATCCCCCTGGCACTCCGGTCAAGGTGACCGAGCCTTACCAGATGCTGGGCGAGGTAGCGCCTGACTTGCAGGAGGCGCTGGGAGTGGACGTGGTAGGCCTGGTCTCGCCTCGGACCATGTTCGGCTTCCCTAGCGAGAACTGGAAGGAGTGGCGTCTCTTCGACGGCACCCCCGTCCTGGTGCCGGGCGCCTTCAACACCGACCCCGAGCCCGACGGCAGCATCTACCAGTATCCCGAGGGCGACAAGAGTGTCCCGCCGAGCGGGCGCATGCCCAAGGATGGGTTCTACTTCGACAGCGTCCCCCGTCAGGACCCCCTAGACGAGGACCGGCTCGACCCGGAGGACAATCTGGAGGAGTTCGGGCCCATCAGCGAGGCCGATCTCGACTACTACGGGCGGGAGGCAGACCGACTCTACTACGAGAGCGGACGGGGCATCGTGGCCAACTTTGGGGGCACCGGGTTCGGGGACATTGCCCTAGTGCCTGCCCCTTGGCTCAAACACCCCAAGGGCATCCGGGACGTGGCCGAGTGGTACATGAGCACCGTCACTCGCCGTGACTACGTCTACCGCGTCTTCGAACGTCAGTGCGAGATCGCCCTGGCCAACCTGGAGCGCCTGCACCGGCGGGTGGGGGAGAAGGTGGATGTCATCTTCGTCACCGGCACCGACTTTGGGGCTCAGCAAGGTCCTTTCATCTCCCCCCAGTCCTACCGGGATCTGTTCTACCCCTTCCACCGGGCGGTCAACGATTGGGTGCATGAGCACACCAATTGGAAGACCTTCATCCACACCTGCGGCTCGGTGAGGGCTTTGCTGCCGGACTTCATTCGGGCGGGGTTCGACATTTTGAATCCGGTGCAGTGTTCGGCGGCGGAGATGGACCCGGGGGAGCTCAAGCGGTGCTATGGGAAGGAGGTAGTGTTTTGGGGGGTGGGGTAGACACCCAGCACACTCTGCCCTTTGGCACCGCGGAGGAGGTGCGTCGGGAGGTGCGGGAGCGGATAGAGACCTTCTCTCCTGGGGGAGGTTTCGTGTTCGCCGCCGTGCACAACATCCAGGCCGGAGTGCCGGTGGAGAACCTCCTGGCGCTGTTCCAGGAGGTCACAGGGGGTAGGTTACAGGTTGCAGGGAACAGGGGATAGGGGGCGAGGTGGAGGGCCCGGAGCGAGCAGCGCAGGCAATCTCCGTGCAATCTACGCCCTACAGCCTTGACCCGCCTCCTGTTGTCTGCTTCAGCGGGAGGTGTGAAGTGCGCGAAGCGAACACGGGCGACGGCCCCGAGAGCGCCGGCTCGACGGCGCGGCGCGGTCCCTCCCTGCCGCAAGTTCGGGCCATCCCTGGCTTGACCCTGGACAGCCTCAGCAAGGTGGTGAGCGGACTGCCGATGAACGCTTGCCTGACGGACGCTGAGGGCCGCTACCTGGCGGTAAGCGACGGCTACTGCCGCACCTACGGGTACGAGCGGGAGGAGCTTCTGGGGCGGTCCTACCTGATGCTGGTGCCCCCGGAGGGACACGAGCAGTCGGTTGCCCGGTATGCCCGGCGCTTCTCCGGCCAGGCTGTCGAACCGGTGAAGACGCCGCGCATACGCAAGGACGGAAGCCGCATCTTGGCTCGACCGGAGCATCAGCTCATCGTCCTGGACGACGGGCAGCGCGTCGTGCTGTCGGTGGTAGCGGACGTGTCCGAGCTTGAGGAGGCCAGGGCGGCTCTGGACATGAGCGAGGCTAGGTACCGCGCCCTCGCCGAGCAATCCTACGACGCCATCGTGATGACCGATGATAAGGGCATAGTGGTGAACTGGAGTCTGGGGGCCGAGCGCATACTGGGCATTCCTCGCGAGCAGGCCCTGGGCGCCAAACTGGCGGAGCTGCAGGCGGCTGCCACTCCCCCAGAGAGACGTACTCCCGAAACCGCGACCCAGATCCGCCAGCTAGTGGAGGGCTTCTTGGCGGGCGACCCGTCCAGATGGCAGGACACTCTGTGGGAGCACACCATTCAGCGCCCGGATGGCAGTCGGGCGATAGTGCAGACACGCGTCTTCCCCATGCAGACGGAGAGCAAGCTCCTCGTGGGCAGCATCACGCGCGACGTGACCGAAGCTCGAGCGGCAGAGGAAGCCCTGCGGAAGAGGGCCCGGCAGCAGACCCGGCTCCTGGAAACCGCCCGGTACCTCACTGGCAGCCTGGACCTCGACGTGATCCTGCGGCGCATTGCCGAAGAGGCGAGGGAGCTCCTAGAGGCAGCGGGCAGCGCCATCTACTTGCTGGAGCCCGGGGGGGAAGTGCTCCGACCCATGGTGGCCATCGAGCCCCCCTACGAGAAGGAGATCCTGGCTACTCCGCTGGATGTGGGGCGAAGCTTCACTGGCCAGGCGGTCAGGCTCAGGCGGGGCGTGGTGTTCAACGACGCCTACGACAGCCCTTTGGGGCAGTACATCGAGGGCACGCCGGAGGACACGGAAGAACGGATTATCGCCGTCCCCTTCGTGGTAGACGATGAAGTGCTGGGCGCCATGTGCCTCAGCCGGCCGGGCACGCCCTTCGGCGAAGAGGACCTGACGCTGGCGGAGACCTTCGCCACCTATGCCGCCACCGCAGTGAAGAACGCCCATGCTCACGAGCAGCTCCGACGGGAGATAGAGGAACGCCGCCGCGCCGAGGCCGCGCTGCGCGACAGCGAGGCCCAGTTTCGGGCTCTCACTGAGCACTCGACCGACGTCATCACCCGCTTCGACCGGCAGCTGCGGCACTTGTACGCCAACCCGGCCATCGCCACCCTCACCGGGATGGCGCCGGAGGAGGTGGTCGGCAGAACACTGGGCGAGACAGGGTACCCGCCGGAGCTGTGCTCCCAATGGGAAGAGGCCATCGAGCAAGTGTTCCAGACAGGGCGGCCTCACTTGGAGCACTTGGAGTTGCGCGGGGTGGACGGGCCCGTCTACCTGGACCTGCGTTTGGTGCCGGAGTTCGGGCCGGAGGGCGAGGTAACTACGGTCCTCAGCAGCGCCCGCGACATAACCGAGGCCAGGCGGGTGGCCACGGCGCTCCAGGAATCAGAGCGCTTTCTCTCCACCCTGATGGGGAACCTGCCGGGAGCGGTGTACCGCTGTGCCAACGACCCCCACTGGACCATGATCTACCTGAGCGAGGGGAGCCGCCGGCTGACCGGCTACGCCCCCGAGGAGCTGGTGGCCAACTGGACCATCGCCTACGCCGACCTCATCCACCCCGACGATCGCGAAGAAGTGCGGCGCCAGGTGGATGCGGGGCTGGCAGCGGATGGTACTTTCCAGCTGGAGTACCGCATCATCGCTCGGGATGGCCAGGAGAAGTGGGTGTGGGAGCGGGGGCGGCTGGCCTGGTCCGATGGCGACCAGTCCGTGCTGGAAGGCTTTCTCACCGATATCACCGAGCGCAAGCGGGCTCGGCAGACCCAGGAAGCCATGTATGCCATCTCGCAGGCTGCCCTGACCTGCGGGACGGTGGAGGAGCTATGCGCCTCCATCCACGAGACCATCCGGCAGCTCATGCCGGCCCTGAACCTGTACGTGGCTCTGTATGACCCGGGATCGGACTCGGTCAGCTTCCCCTACTTCGTGGACGAACAGGAGGGCCCGCCGCAGGCGCCCCGCCGGGGCCATCGGGGGGTGACCGAGTACATTCTGCGCACCGGCCGGACCCTGCTGGCGGATCGGGAGCGGATACACGAACTGAACGCCCGAGGAGAGATCAGAGCCACGACTGGCATTCCGGAGAGCTACCTGGGGCTTCCCTTACGTAGCCAGGGCGGTCCACCCCTGGGTGTGCTGGCGGTGCAGAGCTACGATGCGTCCGTCACCTACTCCGAGCGGGAGCGCGACATACTCGAGTTCGTCTCCAGCCAGGTCGCTCTGGCTCTCCAGCGCAAAGAGGCGGAGGAGGCGGTGCGGCAGGAGCGAGACTTCGCCCAGAGCTTGCTCAGCACCGCCCAGGCCATCGTCCTGGTGCTCGATCCCGAGGGGCGTGTAGTCTCCTACAACTCCTACACCGAGGCCCTGACCGGTTGCCCGCTGGAACGGGCCAAGGGCCAGGAGTGGGCGGCGCTCTTCGTGCCGGAGCGGGAGCGAGAGGCAGTCCGGGAGCAGATTGGGCTGGTGCTTGAGACGGGCAGCGTTCACGGTTATGTGAACCCGGTGCTCTCGGCGGAGGGCAGAGAGCGCCTGGTGGAGTGGCACGGCGGGCGCCTTACCGATGCCCAGGGCAATGCAGTGGGAGTGCTTACCACAGGACATGACATAACCGAGCGGAAGCGGCTGGAGGAGCAATTGCTTCAGTCGCAGAAGATGGAGACTATCGGGCGACTAGCGGGTGGGATCGCCCACGACTTCAACAACCTGCTGACCGCCATCACCGGCCACGCCCAGTTCGCCCTCGAGGGGCTGCCGGCAGGAGACCCCACCCGCGACGACCTGAGCGAGGTGTTGCGCGCGGCCGACAGGGCCGCCGGCCTGACCCGACAGCTGCTGGCCTTCTCCCGTCGGCAGATCATTGAGCCGCGGCTGGTGGACCTGAGCGAGTTGGTGCTGCATACCCACAAGATGCTGCGTCGGCTCATCGGGGAGGATATCGAACTGATCACCGTCCCTGCGCCTGAGCCCTGTGTGGTCCGCGTCGACCCGGTCCAGATAGAGCAGGTGCTCGTCAACCTGGTGGTGAACGCAGGCGAGGCCATGCCCGAGGGAGGGCGCCTGGCCATCGAGGTCACGCCCATCAGCCTAGACTCCAACTACGCGCGACGGTACGTGGACCTGGACCCTGGGGAGTATGTGCAGCTTTCGGTGACCGATACGGGCACCGGAATGTCCGACGAGGTGAAGGCGCACCTCTTCGAGCCCTTCTACACCACCAAAGGGCCCGACAAAGGGACCGGACTGGGCCTGGCCACCGTCTACGGGATCGTGCGTCAGCATCGAGGCGCGGTGTCGATCTACAGCGAGGTCGGGGTTGGCACCACCGTCAGAGTATATCTGCCTCGCGTGGCTGAGGCCGCCGAGCGGTTACCGCGGCGAGATGAGGCCGGTTTCCTCCCCGCCGGTCACGAGACGGTGCTGATCGTGGAGGACGAAGCGCTGGTGCGCAAAGTGGTGGCCCGGGCGCTGAGCGGTCAGGGCTACCGGGTGCTGGAGGCGGCCGATGGGCGGGAGGCGATCCGGGTGGCGCAGGAACATGCGGGGCCCATACACCTGCTGGTGACGGACGTGGTCATGCCTCAGATGGGGGGCAAGGAGCTCGCCGACAACCTGAGGGCCGCCAGGCCGGAGGTATCCGTGCTCTACGTCTCGGGTTACACCGACAGCGCCATCGTCCGCGGTGGCATTCTGGAGGATGGGACTGCCTTCCTGCAGAAGCCCTTCACGGTGGCGGCGCTGGCGCGCAAGGCGCGCGAGGTGCTGGACGCGCGGGGCTGAGGGGGAACTTGCTGAGGGAGGGGCCTTGAGTATGGTCGAGCCGGCGATTCTGAGTCTGCGCCAGCAGGCCGCCGTCACCAACGACGTCCTGCGACGCCGCTTCGAGACGGTGCTGCCCATGGCCATGCGCGAGGCCGGGCTGGATATGTGGCTCATCCTCTGCCACGAGGACAACCTCGACCCCGTCCTGCGCACCATGATCCCCTGGCAGTCCTGGACCCCCATCCTCCAGGTGGTGGTCTTCCACGACCGCGGGGGCGAGGCGGGCATCGAGCGGCTCAACCTCTCCCTGACCGACATGCGGGGCCTCATGGACACCGCCTGGCGGCGCGACTCGGGCGAGGACCAGTGGCAGGCCCTGCGCCGGGTCATCGCCGAGCGGAATCCCGGACGCATCGGGGTCAACCGCTCCGACGTCATCTGGGCCGCCGATGGCCTGACCGCCAGCCTGGAGCGCAAGCTGGTGGAGACGCTGGGGCCGGACCTCTCCTCCCGCCTGGTCTCGGCGGAGACGGCCTGCATCCGTTGGCTGGAGACCCGCACTCGGGAGGAATTGGACCTGTACTCCCAGGCGTGCGCCATCGCCCACGCCCTTATCGCCGAGTGCTTCTCCCGCCGCGTCATCACCCCCGGCATGACCACCGGCGAGGACCTGCGCTGGCACTACTGGGAGCGGGTGCGGGGCCTGGGGCTGGACGTCTCCTTCAGCCCTCACTTCCGCTTCTTTCGCAGTCCGCAGGACCGGGAGCGATGGGGCGAAGAAGACCAGGCCATCCGGCCGGGCGACCTGCTCCACTGTGACGTGGGCCTCCAGTACCTGCGCCTGACCACCGACCACCAGGAGCTGGCCTACGTCCTGCGTCCGGGCGAGTGGCAGCCGCCCGAGGGGTTGAGGGCGGGTATGAGCGAAGCCAACCGGCTGCAGGAGATCTTCGTCTCCTCCTGGGAGGAGGGCCTGAGCGGCAACGAGATCCACGCTCGGGCCCTGGAACGAGCCCGCGCTGAGGTGCTGAGCCGGCCCAAGATCTACTCCCACTCCCTGGGTCACTTCCTCCACGAGCCGGGCCCCCTGATGGGGTTGCCCTGGGAGCAGGGGCCCATCCCCGGGCGGGGCGACGTGGTGATGCGCCCGAACACCTGCTACACGGTGGAGCTAAGCGTCACCCTGCCCGTGCCCGAGTGGGGCGGGGAGGAGGTGACCTTCATGCTAGAGCAGGACGCCGCCTTCACGAGCGAGGGGCCGATCTTCCTGGACGGCCGACAGACGGACTTCCACCTGGTGTAGGCCGGCCCGACAGGGGCGTGGTTCCGCTGCGGGTTGGGGGCCCCCTCCGCCGGTCGGAAGGTGCGGGTGCCCGGCGCGGCCCATGCTATAATGCCGCCCACTTCGCTACCGGAGGCCTTCAATGGGTGGCAGCGCTCCCGTCATCTTCTCCTCCATGAGCTTCACCGAGGTGCAGTGGGACCGGCTCCGCCGCCTGGTTCCCCAGGCAGTCATTCGCCAGGTGACGGCTCGCCACCCCTCCGAGGTGGGGCCCAATGTAGGCGACGCCGAGGTCGCCATCATCGGCGGCGATCACGACTTCGACCCCGCTCTTGCGCCCAACCTCCGCTGGGTGCAGACCGCCAGCGCCGGCGTGAACTTGCTCCTCGACGGAGACCTCTGGCGGAGCGACGTGGTCATCTGCACCGCCAGCGGCATCCAGGTGCGCTCGATGGCGGAGTGGGCCTTCGCTACTATCCTGGCCTTTCGCCACCGGCTGCCCTACCTGCGGGAGCGGCAGAAGCAGCACGTCTGGGTGCCGACCGATCCCCTCGGCCATCCCATGGGCGACCTGGCCGGCCTGACTATGGGAGTGGTGGGCTACGGGAGCATCGGCCGGGAGGTGGGTCGGCTGGCCAAGGCCTTCGGGATGAGGCTGGTGGCTACCATGGTGGGCGCCGATCGCCCCGCTGACACCGGCTACGTCCTCCCCGGCGCTGGCGACCCCGAGGGAACCCTGCCGGATGTGCTGGCGGAGCCCGATTACCTGATGTCGCTCCTGGCGCAGAGCGATGTGGTAGTGGTCACCGTGCCCAGCACGCCAGCGACCTATCGGATGATGGGGGAGGCCCAGTTCCGGGCCATGCGCCCAGAGGCTATGTTCGTCAACATGTCGCGGGGTACGGTGGTGAACGAGAGGGCACTGGAGCGCGCCCTGCGGGAGGGGTGGATCGCCGGTGCTGCCCTGGATGTGACCGAAGTGGAGCCGCTACCCGGGAACAGCCCCCTATGGGATCGGGAGAACCTGATCCTGACCCCCCACATCTCCTGGCTTAGCCCGGCCTACTACGATCGGCTCATGGACCTGTTCGCCGAGAACGTGCGCCGGTACCTGGCCGGCGGGCCGCTGCTGAACGTGGTGGATCGGGAACGAGCTTTCTGATCCGGCGGAGCCGTTACCTCTGAGGCGCCGGGGGCGCTGCCAGACTGGCCGAGGGCACTGCAGCGACCGGCAGGCGGAACCAGAAGCGCGACCCCTGCCCCAGAGAACTGGTGACGCCTATGGAGCCATGCATCGCCTCCACCAACTGCCGGGCGATGGCCAGGCCCAGGCCGGAGCCACCGTGCTCGCGGGACCGGGAGTGCTCCGCTCGCCACAGCCGATCGAAGATGTGGGGGAGTTCCGCTTCGGAGATGCCTTCTCCCGTGTCCGAGACGGAGACCTCTAGCGCGTCGTCAGCCGGCTTGGCTTCCACCCGGACGGTGCCTCCCTCGGGTGTGTGTCGCAGGGCGTTGCTGAGCAGGTTGGCCAGCACCTGCCCGACGCGGGAGCCGTCTGCCAGCACCGGCGGCAGGTGGGAGGGCCAGTCCCCCACCAGGGTGATCCCCCTGGCCTCCATCGCCGGGCGGAAGATGGTCAGCGAGCTCTCCAGGGACTCGGCCAGATCCACCGGAGCCAACTCCAGTGACATCCGGCCCGAGTCGAACTCGGCCAGCTGGCCCAGGTCGTGCACTAGCCGGTTGAGCCGCAGCACCTGGTCGTAGAGGGCGGCCACCTCCTCCTCGCTGGGGGCGTACACCCCGTCGAGCATGGCACTCAGGTTCCCCTGGAGGACGGTCAAAGGGGTGCGCAGCTCGTGGGCGATGTCGGCGGTGAGCTCGCGCCGCCGGCGTTCGGCGTCCTGCAGGCTGGCGGCCATGTGGTTGAAGGCGTGGGCCAGCTCTCGTGCCTCGTCGGGGCCGCCGGCCTCGATGCGGTGCTCCAGCTTGCCCGCTGCCACCGCCCGAGCCCCGGCCACCAGTCGGCGGAGGGGCGCCGAGAGGCTCTCGCTCACCAGCAGGCTGGCTAGCAAGGCGCCTAGGGCGGCCACGCCGGCGGCGATGAGCATGGTACGCCGCATGACCTGGAGCACGACGGCGTACTCCTGGGAGAGGGCCGACACCGAGAGGGGCAGCACGTAGCCGGCGAACTCGCCGCCGTCGGTGAGGCGGACGGCCAGGCGGCGCTCCAGGGCGGTAAGGTAGCGGCCGGGTTCGCCTTGCCAGTCATATACCACCAAGCCATTGCGATCGGCCAGGATGACGCGAGGCGCGCCCGGGCTCATGCGGTGCATCCACCCCATGCCCATGCCGCGACCCTGGGCCCGGTTCCATTCCTCCAGGCGGGCTACCAGGTCGGTGCCCTCCAGGGCCTGCCGGGCCGCCTCTCGCCGAAGGGTGAGCTCCAGGGCCTGGCCGGTGAGGAAGGCCACCAGGAGGATGCCCAGGAGGACCAAAGCGGCGTGAGAGAGCGTCAGGCGCACCCAGAGCCGGTTCATCCCTCCCCCTGCAGCCGATAGCCGACCCCGTAGACGGTCTGGATGTAGTCCTGGGGGTCGTTGTCGCCGCTGATCTTGCGCCTGAGGTTCTTGATGTGGCTGTCCACGGTGCGTTCCATCCCCTCGTAGGCGTAGCCGAAGGCGGCCTCGATCAGCTCCAGCCGGGTGAAGGCATGCCCCGGGGCACGCATAAGAGCGCGGAGCAACTGGAACTCGGTGGGGGTCAGGTCGAGCTCCTGGCCGTTCAGGGCGGCCCGATGCGAGTCGAGGTCCAGCTCCAGCCCGCGCACCCGCAGGAGGGGAGACGCTGGAGCGTCCGGTGAGGCCCGCCGCAGGACGGCCCGGACTCGGGCCACCACCTCGCGGGGGCTGAAAGGCTTGGTGACGTAGTCGTCGGCGCCCAGCTCCAGGCCGACGATGCGGTCGGCCTCTTCGGTGCGAGCGGTGAGCATGATGATGGGGATGTGCCGGAGGGAAGAATCGGAGCGGACCAGGCGGGTCAGGTCCCAGCCGTCGCGGTCGGGCAGCATGAGGTCGAGGACGATGAGGTCGGGCCGTTCTCGCCTGAGGGTGTGGAGGGCTTCCTCCCCGCCGAAGGCGGTCAGCACGCGGAAGCCGTCCCGCTCCAGGTAGGCCCGCAGGACTCTCGCTATCTCCCTATCGTCGTCCACCACCAGAACTTGCTGCGGCAACTCGCCGGCGCCCTCCGCCGTGACCTGTCAGAGACTACGCGTACATTAAAGCACAGGTAGGGGTTCCTCGGCACGGCGCGGGTTGGGTGGCCTCAAGCCAAGACGCAGAGCCGCAAAGATGCTGAAGGGGTATCCTGGCGCCTTTGCGGCTCTGTCGGAGGAAGAGGACGGCAAGGACATAGGTCCTCGCCTGGGTTCGCTGACTCCAGGCTCCCGGGTCAGTCCAGGTCTTGAAGGCCCAGGCTCCGCAGATGCTCCACCGACTTGCGGATGTTCTCCTGGCGCTGCTCCAGGGTAAGCGGCTCCTCTCCGGCAATGCCCTCGATCTCGATGCTGTACGGACCCTCGAAGCCGACTCCCCTGAGGATCTCCAGACACCGCCCCAGGTCTATGGTACCCTCGCCCAGGGCAGGGAAGTACCAGTCCTTGTAGCCCTTGCGGCTGTCCTTGAGGTGGACGTGGCCGACGAAGGGGGCGATCTTCTGCAGTTGCTCTTCCCCGTCCAGACCCTGGGTGTAGTAGTAGATGTTGCCGGTGTCCCAGTTGACGCGGATGTTGTCGTGCTGCAGGTCCCTGAGGGTGGCCAGGGCCTCGTCCGCGTTGGTCACCAGAGGCGGGTGCGTCTCCAGACAGATGAGGATGCCCTTGCGCTGAGCGTAGTCGGCGATCTCCAGGGTGCCCTGGTAGAGGTCGCGCTTATCCTCCGCCTGCCCCGTGCTGCCGGTGAACCAGCGGGCTCCCAGCTCGGCGGCGATGTCGAGGCGCCGCTTGATGGCTTCCCTGCCCTCCGCCGTCTTGACGTCGGCGCTGCCGTTGCCGGTGCTGGCCGACACGCCCGCCTGTGCCAGCGCCCTCTTCACCGTCTGGACCTGCTCGTCGGGGCTGCGATCGGTGAGGATGACCTCGGCCGGGACCACCAGGTGGCCGCCGTGAGGCTTCAGGGCTACCTCCAGATGGGTCACGCCGACGGTGGGAGCGTGGGCAATGGCGGCCTCCAGACCGAACTGACCGTAGCAGTTGGTGTAGATCTCAAGGAAGCGTCCGGGCACGTTCCTGCTCCTGTGTAGCCTGAAGACTGACGATGCCTGTGTCACCTGCAGGAGTATGTCCCGGCCCCATCTAGGAGTCAATCGCAGTCGGGGCCTCCGGCGATGGCGTGCGCGCCCGGTAGCGCTTCATGCCCTCACGCCCCTAAAGCGGCGAGGGCGGTGCCGTGGTCCGCTACCGGAGCCACCGGGCCACTCCGGCCAACAGCAGATAGGCGGCGGCTCCAGCCACCATCGCCCAGCTATAGCCCCACAACATGGCTGCGGCTATGGCCAGGGTCGAGCCCAGAACGGAGCACGCCCCGTTGGTGGCCCACAGAAGCGGCACTCGGTCCGCCTGCCTGTCGGAGGCCAGCCGGAGCAGGCAGGGGAAAGGGATCCCCATGGGCACACCCAAGATGATGGTCGCCAGGCCGGCGGCGGCCAGGCCCCAGGCTGGGGCCGCGCTCAGCAACAACGCGGTGGCTGGGGGCAGCAGCCATCGGAAGGCTAGCGCCAGAGCGGCTATGGCGAGGCAGGCCCCTGCGGCGGCACGCGGGAGGCTGCGGCGGGGCCACCTCTGGCTGAGCCAACTACCGGCACCGCCGGCCAACAGCAGCGCCGTCAGGATGATGGCCAGCGAGAGCACCGGATGGCCCACCACCAGCTGCCACTGGTGGATCAGGGGCAGCTCCAGGAGCATGAAGCCCATGCCGGCCAGCGCCGCGTACAAGAGCATCGCCGAGAGCCGGCCCGCTGCCGATGCGGCCCACTCGGTCCGCCGGGCGTACATGGCCACCGCCGACAGGGCGAGGGCGAGTGCGGCCGAGGCCACGAGAGCCTGGCGGACTGGGAAAGGCAAGCCCGGGTCCAGCTTGAAGAAGAAGGGTCGATCGTCAGCGGTCGGCCGGAGGTCGTAGGAGGGGTCTCCGGCCAGGAACTCCTCCAGCGTGGCGCCCTGGCGGAGGGGGGCGAACGGCATCTCGAAGAGCCCGGGCAGGTGCAAAGGCTGTAGCCCCAGACGGTTAGCCCAGGCGGCCAAGCGCTGAAGCTCTTCCCCGCCCAGAGGCTGCCTTCCCACGATGGTGACTGACTCCCGCAGGGTGGGATCGGAGTGGGGCCGCATGAGCAGGCTAATGTGATCCAGCCCCTCGTCGGGAGGCACGCCCCGCTCGGACAGCACCTGCAGAGCGGTCAGGGCGGCCCGGCTCGCCTCCAGGGCGTTGTGAGAAACGATGGCCAGCCGCCCATCCGGCTCCAGGCGATCCAGATAGGCGGCGAAGGCTTCCCTGGTGAAGAGGTAGTTCTCCGCCAGGGACTGACTCACCGGCTCGGGCGCCTGGGTGTAGGCCAGGTTGAGGTAGATCAGGTCGTAGCGCTCGTCGCTGCGCTCGACGAAGGCACGGCCGTCGCCCATCACCAGGGTGACCTCGGGCCGATCGAGGATGGCGCCGTTGTATTGGGAGTAGTGGCGCGTCGCCTTCACGATGGCGGGGTTGACTTCCACCGCGGTGATGTCACCGGCGCCGGCCAACAGGGCCAGCAGCACGTCCTTGCCCGCTCCCGCACCCAGGACGAGGACGCGTTCGGCAGGGGCTACGGTGAAGGGGAGGAACTCCACCGTCTGCTGCCGGTGGGCCTGGTGGGCCAGGTCCCCGTCGAATCGGATCATGTAGCTGCCCGCTCCCCCGTCGGTGAAGACCAGCATCTCGGAGGGATCGGCGGTCTGGACCACGTCCACCCGAGCGAAGGGGTGCCACACGGTGTAGACTACGCGGGCCTGCCGCGCCGGGTCGGCCAGCACCTGGAACATGGTCTTGTCTCGGGCCGCGCCCGCCAGGGAGCCGGAGGCGAGGTCTGCCACCCCGAAGGCCAGGCTACCGGCCAGAGCCAGGGTGCCCAGGGCCAGTCCGGCCAGCGGGGCCCACACAGGAAGGTGCCGATCGGAGAGACTAGCGGCACCGGCGGCCAGGGCGGCCACCAGGCCCAAGGAGACGACCAGGTTGAAGGCCCCGCCCAGTGCCAGCAACCCCAGTCCCAGAACCACGCCTGCGGCAGCGCCCAGCAGGTCCGCCCCATAGAGCCATCCGCTGTACTGGGGCAGTTGAGCGAAGGCGAGGGCGCTGAAGAGCCCGATCAGGACGAAAGGCAGCAGCGCGATGACCACTGCGGGCAGGATTGAGCTGCCCGTGGGCAGCCGAGCCAGGAGGATGCCTACTAGAGGAAAGGCGAGGATAAGGCCGGCCAGGACTACCAGGGGAAGCCGGTCGCGCTCCCACCTCCCAGGGCGACGCAGAGGGGCGGCCGTCGCCGCTCCCAGTCCCAGCCCCAGCACCGCTAGCGAGACGGCAAGGAAGGCATAGTGGTACTGGAAGAGCAGGGAGAATACCCGCGTCAAGCCAATCTCGTAGGCTAGGCCGGCGGCAGAGGTCAGGGCCAGGGCCAGCGACAGGTAGTACACCCGCGCCGGAGCGGCAGGTCCTGCCACCGAAAGGGCCAGGGCCTCGGCAGCCCCAGGCGGGGACGATTCGCGCTTGAGGGGCGTGGATGGCACCCCGCGCTCCCGGGCTAGGACCGTGCCCGTCGCCGGTGGGGCGGGCGACGGAGGAGATGTCGGACAACCGGCGGCATGCTCACGCTCACGATCAGCCCTTCAACCCGGTGAGAGTGATTCCCTCCACGAAGGCACGCTGGGCGAAGAAGAAGAGTATCACCAGGGGCAGCATCACCACCACGGAAGCGGCCATGAGAAGGTTCATCCGGACGTCGTACTGGCCATTGAAGAACGCCAGGCCCACGGCCAGGGTGTAGAGGCGGGCGTTGTTGAGGTAGATGAGGGGCTCCATGAAGTCGTTCCAGTTGTCCTTGAAGCTCAGTATGGCGATTACCGTCAGCACCGGAATGCTCAGGGGCACTATCACGTAGCGTATGGTCTGGAGGGTGCTGGCCCCATCGACGTGGGCTGCCTCCTCCAGGTCCACCGGCACCGACATGAAGAACTGGCGCATCAGGAAGATGGCGTACGCCTCGCCGAACCAGGCGGGTACGGTAAGGGGCAGGAAGGTGTTCACCCAGCCGAGCTCATTGAAAAGGATGAACTTGGGGATCATCACTACTGGCTTGGGCAACATGAGGGTGGCCAGGAGTATGGCGAACCAGAAGTTCTTGCCCGGTGCGGTGAGGCGCGCGAAGCCATACGCGACTACGGTGCAGGAGATCAGCCGGCCTGTCAGGACTGCCACCTCGATGATCATAGTGTTGCGGAAGAACAGGTGGAATGGCAGCAAGGGATTGGCGAGAGCCTCGGCGAAGTTGCTCCACATCACGGGGTTGGGGATCCACTGTGGCGGCCAGACGAAGATCTGGTACTCGGCCTTCAGGGCGGAGGAGATCATCCAGAAGAAGGGGAAGGCGAAGAGGGCGCCAAGCCCTACGAGGAGGGCGTAGACGACGACATCGTGCACCAGCTTCTCTATCCTGCGGCTGCGCGTCCACGACCACAGGCCACGGGAAAGAGCATTGGCGAGAGGGTTTCCGGACATGGCACTACCTGCCTCTTTCCGCTTCGTAATACACCCACAGGGCCGAAGAGCGCAGGGCGATAAGGGTGAGCCCGAGGATGATAAGGAACAAGACCCAGGCCAGGGCCGAGGCATAGCCCATCTTGAGCCAGCTGAACGCATTACGATAAAGGTGCAGCATGTAGAAGAGGGTGGATCTGAGCGGCCCTCCGATGGTTCCGGCCCGAGCGGTGGAGATGACGTAGGCAGTGTCGAACGTCTGAAAGGAGCCGATCATGGACATGACGAAGTTGAAGAAGATAGCGGGGCTCAACATGGGCAGCGTCACCCGAATGAACCGGGGCCAACGGCCGGCTCCGTCTATCTCCGCCGCCTCGTAGAGGGTGGAGGGAATGCCCTTGAGGCCGGCCAGGAAGATGAGCATCTCCCCGCCCACGCCCCAGCCGCTCATAAGCACCAGACCCCAGAGAGCATACCCGGGGTCGGAGAACCAGGCCGGACCCCTAATCCCGATCAGGCGAAGAGCTCCGTTGACGGGGCCGAACCTGGGATTCAGGATCCACGACCACAGCACTGCGGCGGCGACGCTGGCCACGATGCTGGGAAGGTAGAAGATGGTGCGGAAGATGCCGACGCCCTTGGTGGCCTCGTTGAGCAGGATGGCCAGGAAGAGCGCCGCCGACAGGCGGAGAGGTACGCTGAAGACGGAGTACACCACGGTCACCCGTAAGGACTGCCAGTAGTCCGGGTCCTCGGTGAACATGGTGACGTAGTTTCTTAGGCCCACCCACTCGGGTGGGCTAAGCATGTCCCACCGGGTGAAGCTGAGGCCGGCGGAGGCGACCATGGGGCCGGCGATGAAGGCGATGAGGCCGATGAGCCAAGGGGCGATGCACAGGTAGAAGATGACCGTCTCGTGACGGATTCGGGGAGCTCTGTGTCGGGTCTCAAGGACGCTGGGTGGACCGGCAAGGGCCATGCCCTACCTCCGATGGCAAGTCATTGAGCATAAGCACGGTGGTGAGACGGCTGCGGGCCGTCTCACCACCTGCCGATCAGACAGCAGCAGCGTTGCGCCGCTGCGGTTACTGCTGCCGCGCCAGACAGGCGTCGGCTGCCGCTGCCGCCTCATCCATGGCTGCCTGGACGTCACCGCCCTGGAGAAGGAGCCGTTCCACGGCGGCCTTGAAGTTCTGCTCCACGCACTCGGAGAAGTACATGGTGCGGAACTCAGGCAGGGGGTGGAGGTACTGTAGGTCCTCGATGATAGGTCCGTCGTAGGGGTCCTCAGTCAGGCCCTGCGCTTCGGCGATCGGTGCCACGGCAGTCAGGGCGTAGTCGGCGAAGGCCTCTGCCCCCTCCTCCGCGGCGATGTACTTCAGGAAGGCCCAGGCGGTATCCTTGTTGGGACTCTCGCTATAGAGAGCGAAGCCGGCCCAGCAGATAGAGTTGGCGTGCTGCTTTCCCATGGGTAGGCCCACGGTCCCGAAGTTGAGATTGGGGTTCGCCTTGAAGTCCGCCAGCGGCCAGCGCCCCGTCCAGAGCATGCCGACCATTCCGGTCTGGAACAGGTCTACACCTGCCAGAGCCCCTAGGTCTTCTGGGCCGGGGGCCACCTGATGCTCCCGATAGAGGTCGACGTAGAACTGAATCGCCTCCACGGTCTCCGGGCTATTCATGTAGCCGGTGGTGGTGGTGCCGTCAGAGCTGAGGATGTCACCGCCGGCTTGGAAGACGAAGGGCGAGATACCGCGCCACCACGTGACGTCACCCCAGTGGTTGGGCAGCTGGATGCCCCACTGATCGATCTGGCCGTCGCCGTCCTCATCCACCGTCAGTGCCTGGGCGGTGGCAAGGAAGTCGTCCCACGTCCACCCCGCCTGAGGGTAATCTAGACCCGCCTCGTCGAA
Source organism: Anaerolineae bacterium (assembly GCA_013178015.1). NCBI lineage: Bacteria > Bacillati > Chloroflexota > Anaerolineae > Anaerolineae bacterium. The sequence goes on along the minus strand of JABLXR010000024.1, from coordinate 61,577 downwards.
GAGGTCCTTGTTATAGTAGACCACGAGAGGGCTGTAGTCCTTGGTGAGGAGGTACGTCTGTCCGTCTATCTGGCCGATCTCCAGCAGGCCAGGCAGGAACAGGCTCAGATCCAGAGGGTTGTTTCCGTTGATGTATGGGTCGAGGAGCTCGACCGCTCCCCGTTGCACGAAGCGGGCCACGTCGCCGTCGCCCACCATGAACACATCGGGGGCGGTGCCGGCGGCGAACTGGGTCAGAAGCTTGTCGCCGTAGCCCTGAGGCACAGCCTCCAGTTGCACCGTGACGTCCGGGTACATAGCCTGGAAACCAGCTATGGCCCTGTTCCACGGGTCCAGGGCCTCGCCGCTCTCCCAGCTTCCTACGCGGATGGTGCCCGAGATCTCGGTCACCGGTTCAGGCGTGGGCTCGGCAGTGGGAGTCTCGGCGGGTGGTTCGGTTGGTGTCGCTTCGGGCACAGGGGTGTCGGTGGGGGCTTCAGCAACCGCCGGGGTGTCGGTGGGAGCTGGGAGAGGCGTGGCTGTAGCCGCCGGCGCGCCCCCGCAACCTGCTAACAGAGAGAGCGCAAGAACTGAGACGATAAGCAGACTGACAGGTTTCCTTAGCTGGCACAACATAGTCGTTCCTCCCAATGTCTCGAGTTGGTCGTGACAGTCGCTTGCTCTATCGGCAGTCATCACCTCCTTCCAATCTACGTGAAGCCGTACGCTAATCCGGCGCCTGACCTCCCTATGGAGCGAGATCGGGGTGGCCATGACCCGGCGGACGTGCTGGAGGATGGCGTTCGCCCGGCACATGCCCGGCAGGCGACCACGCTGTCGCCCCGGAGCCTGTCACACGGAGGGGCAAGCGCAAGAGGGTGAGGTTGGTTACGGGGAGCTACTCCACGCGATTCGGGTCATTGGTCTGCTCGGTCACACTCTTGGCAACAGTCTGAATGCGCTGTCTATCCTGGTGCCTAGTGTAGTATAGCCCGCATCATGTGTAAAGCCGGTTGCAGATCGCCGGGTACATCAAGACCGGTGCGTGGGGGCGAATCTCGTGTTCGCCCGTGGCGCCCCTGACCGGTGGCCTGGGCGAACGCAGGATCCGGGCGAATACAAGATTCGCCCCGACGGCAGGGGTGACAGTTGCGCGGCGCCGTTGCCGCCATTCGCCTCCAGACTGAAGGCACCCTGCGTTCACCAGCGCTTGACCGACGGTGTGACCGGCGCTATATTCTTTGCACTGCTTCACATTGGGTGCCCATGAATCGGGAAAGCGGGTCCTTGCGCCACATACCGAGCGTCTCAGCGCTGCTTGAGCTGGCCGAAGTGCGGGCCCTGGAGGAGCGTTGGGGGCACGACGTGGTGGTGGAGGCGGCTCGTCAGGCCACTCAGGCCGAGAGGGAAAGGCTGCTTCAGGGCGAACCGCCGCAGGCGGATTGGGCGACAGCGGTGCGCCAGGTAGTGGAGGCCCTTACCCGACCCTCGTTGCGCCCGGTGATCAACGCTTCCGGCGTTATCGTGCATACCAATCTTGGCCGGGCCCCGCTGGCACCCGAGGCTCTCGAAGCAATGGCCTCGGTGGCGGGGGGATACAGCACCCTGGAGTACGACTTGGCTCAGGGCAGGCGGGGGTCGCGGCACGTTCACGCCGAGCGAGACCTTTGCGAGCTCACGGGTGCCGAGGCCGCCCTGGTGGTCAACAACAACGCCGCGGCAGTCTTGCTAGTGCTGATGACCCTGGCCCAGGGCCGAGAAGTGGTGATCTCGCGCAGCCAGCTGGTGGAGATCGGCGGGGGGTTCCGCATTCCGGAGGTGATGGCCCAGAGCGGGGCCCGCCTGGTCGAGGTGGGTACCACCAACCGCACGTACGTGGAGGACTACCTTCGGGCATCGGGCGAGCAGACGGCCCTGTTCATGTACGTACATCGCAGCAACTTCCAGCTTCAGGGATTCGTGCACGAGCCGGGGCTAGAGGAACTGGCCCAAGCAGCGCACAGCGTGGGCGCCCGGTTCTACGCCGATGTGGGCTCCGGCGCTCTGCGGGACACGGCCGCGTACGGACTGGCCCATGAGCCTACCACACAGGAATGCTTGGAGGCCGGAGCCGACCTGGTGAGCTTCAGTGGCGACAAGCTCCTGGGCGGGCCCCAGGCGGGTGTCATCGTGGGACGGGAGGAGAGCGTAGCACCCCTGCGGCGGCATCCGCTTATGCGCGCTCTGCGCGTGGGCAAGCTTACCCTGGCGGCGCTGCAGGCCACCCTGCTGCAGTACCGCCGGGGAGCCGAGGCGGAGTCGGTCCCCGTCTGGCGCATGATCGCCGCCGACGTGTCCGACCTGGAGGCACGGGCGCGCCGCTGGCGGGAGGCTCTGGGGCGGGGGGAGTTGCGCCCGAGCCGAAGCGCCGTGGGCGGGGGCTCGTTGCCGGGACAGACCCTGCCCACCGTGGTGCTGGCCCTGCCCCTGGCCGATCCCCAGGCAGCGGCAGTGGCGCTGCGGCACGGTGAGCCCCCGGTGATCGCCCGGGTGGAGGACGACGCCCTCGTCCTCGATCCCCGAACGGTGCTCCCGGGCCAAGACGAGGCGCTCATCGTCAGGGTTCGAATGGCACTGACCGGTCGGGGCGACCGGTAACGAATAGAGACAGAGACACAGCCAGCGCTTCACTCAGCAGAGAGGAGGACATCGCAATGGCCAAGCTGGTGATCGCCTTCGACTCCTACGAAGCCGTTGACAGCTACGAGGGCAGGCAGGCTATCTCTCAGGCGCGCTCCATCCCGGGCGTGACGGGCGTGCGGGTGTACCGGGCCGGCAGTTCCCCCCGGTACACGCTGGAACTGGACGCCGAGGACGACAAGGTAGAGGACGTACAGAAGGCCATCGAGACGTACGTGGCTCCCTACCGCGGCTACCTCAGCAACTGGAGCGTCAGGACCCTGAGGGAGATGAGGTTATAGGTTACAGGTTACAGGTTATAGGTTATAGGGGTTAGGGAATAGGGGAATAGGGAATAGCCTTTGCGTCGCTTATGTCCTATTCCCTACAACCTGTTCCCTGTAACCTATAACCTATTCCCTATAACCTATTCCCTGTAACCTATCTGCATGACTGTTTCCCACATGGCCACGATGTTCTCGGGAGGCACGTCGGCCTGGATGTTGTGGATGGTGTTGAAGACGTAGCCGCCGCCGGGCATCAGGGCCTCGACGTTGCGCCTGACGTCTTCTCGCACCTCCTCCGGGGTGCCATGAGGCAGCACCCCCTGGGTGTCCACTCCCCCGCCCCAGAACACCAGCGCATCGCCGAAGTCCCGCTTCAGGGCGGCTGGCTCCATACCGGCGGCCCGCACGTGCACTGGGTTGAGGATGTCCACTCCCACCTCTATGAGGTCCGGCAGGATCTCGCGCACGCTGCCGCAGGTATGGAAGAAGAGCTTGGCGTGGGGCGCCAGCTGGTGAATGCGTTCATGGATCACTCGCAGCCGGGGCTTCATTACCTCGCGGAACATACGGGGCGAGATGAGTTGCGATATCTGGGTGCCGTAGTCGTCCGCCTCGGAGACCGCGTCCACCACATCGCCCAGCCGGGGCAGGGCCATCTCCCAGAAGTCCAGCTTGCACTGGACCATCTTGTCCAGCAGCGCCTCGGCCGAGGCACGGTCCGCCAGCAGGTCCACCATGAAGTCCTCGGTGCCCCGGAGGCGCTGGGCCATCTCGAAGATGCCGGCCAGCACGCCCTTGATCATCACGGCCTTGCCCTGGGCCCGGTAGCGCTCGGCCTGTTCCCGCAGGCCCTCGATGCGCCGAGGATCGCCGCAATCGGGCCACGGGTGTGCTTCGATCGCCTGAGGGGAGGTGCTGGGGCCGGCCAGAGGGCTGCGCACGATGGTGTAGTAGAGCCCCCCTTCCTTGGGCATGTGGTAGGTGATGCCCCACTCGTCGGTGTACTGCCAGTACTCGCCGGCGTCCTGGTTGACCACGTTCCAGTTGTGGGCGTTTAGAGGGAATAGACCGCGTACGTCAATGCCCCATCTCTCCACCAAGTCATCGTCCGGGAGCGCCAGCTGCTGGATGGCGTCGGGGATGGTGGGTTGGACCTCGGGGAGGCCTAGGTAGCGGCGGAGGTTGAGGTAGGCCTTCACCGTGATGCCGGTGACCTGGGTACTGCCCAGGTCGAAGGGAACGCGGTCGGGCTCGCGGTGATCCAGGGCCGTCAGAAGGCGCTCGCGTGAGGTCATAAGTAGCTCCTCGCCGGCAGTGGATAGCGGGTGGATGCCTTGTTGCCTACTAGCCACTAGTCGCTCGATTCTACCACCGCCATAGCACCCGACGGAAGGCTTCACCCACGGCCTGCCAGGCCACTTCGGGCCGCTCGGCGCGGTAGTCGTTGGCGTCGGACCCGCGGAAGCCCCAGGCGGCCAGGTTGCGTACTCCGGCGGCGTAGGCCGCCTCGGCGGCCATGACGATCTCCACCTCGCGGCCGGAGGGCACGGCGAAGGACTGCAGCCAGAGGTGATGGTCCTTGCGGTGGCGGGCACACACCTCCAGCAGCCGCCGCGACCATTCGCTGACATAGCCCTGCACCTGAACCGGGCGGCCGAACCAGTAGGGGTCGGTGCCCAGGTTGTCCACGTGGGGCAGGGCGGCGAAGTCCTCCCAGTTGCGGTCGCCGAAGCGGGCATCGGTGGAGGGCATAAGGCAGAGGCAGTTGCGCCCCCCCTTGCCGTGCACGTACTGAGTCATCTCGCTGAAAAAGTCCAGCACCGAGGCGTGTCGGAAGTCCTTGACGTCCTCGGTGAGCTCGGTGGGCATGTCGTAGCCATACGTATCCCGAAAGATGGCCTGGCAGCGAGGGCAACGGCAGCCCCACTGGGGCTCCTGCCCCTCGTCCCCGGGACGGAAGGCGAGCCGGGGCTCGTCCCAGAAGACCATCTCGGCTTCGGTGGCCACGGCCGCGTCGGCCCAGCCCTGGAGGGCCTGACGGAACTCCCGGCTGTGGAGGCAGGCCATCCCCACCGGCTGGCCGGTGTTCAGGATCTGGCGCGAATCGGGGTACTCGGCGAGCCAGCCCGACACCTCGCCAGCGAAGACCCGCCCCATCCCCCAGGAGTCTATCCACGCTTCCAGGCCGTGCACGTGGGTGATGTGGACGATGTCCTTGAGCACCTCTCGGTGCCTCATGTAGTCGTTCTCGCTGAACATGTGGACGACGTAGGTGCAGTTATGAGCGACGATGTCGCGCATGTCATCGCGCACGTGGTAGAGCATGCGGTTGCCGTGATAAGCGATGCCGGTCTTCATCATCTGCATTGCTGGGCTCCGTGGCAGGGGTTGCCCGGCAGTATCCATGCCGGGGGCGTCCAGTCAAGCCAGGCGACCGAGAACGCCCACCGCCCCGTCGCGCTCGGTCAGAGATGCTGTCGTGAGCGCCCCTACCACGATGGCGTGGGGGCCGCGCGTTCGCGACCACGAAGGACCCTGTAGGGGCGTTTTGCGTTTCCCAGAACTGATCCGCCGGTATATACTCGGGCTAGCCCCGGGAGCCGTTAGGGACAATGGATGTAATCCTGGCAATCGAGACATCGTGCGACGAGACTGCCGCCGCCGTGGTAGCTCAGGGGCGGCGGATACTCTCGAACGTGGTCGCCTCCCAGGTACACCTGCATCAGGAGTACGGGGGTGTCTTCCCGGAGATGGCCAGCCGGGAGCACATCAGGGCCATCTCCCTGGTCGTGGAGGAAGCGATGGCTCCCCTGGAGCGCGGATGGGACGACATAGAGGCCCTGGCGGTGACGCACGGGCCCGGGCTCTCCGGTTCGCTCCTGGTGGGGGTGAACGTGGCCAAGGGCATCGCCTTTGGCCGTGGTCTTCCTCTGCTGGCTCTCAACCACATCGTCTCCCACATCTACGCCAATTGGCTCATCCCCCCCGACATGGATCGGGCGGAGCCGGTGGAGCCTGAACCTCAGTTTCCCCTGCTAGTGCTGGTGGTGAGCGGCGGGCACACCACCCTGGTTCTCATGCGCGGCCATGACGACTACGAGGCCATCGGCCAGACGGTGGACGATGCTGCCGGGGAGGCCTTTGACAAGGTGGCACGGCTGCTGGGGTTGCCCTACCCGGGAGGCCCCGAGATCGAGAAGGTGGCCGCTCACGGACTGGCCTCGGCCGTCGAGATGCCCCGGATGCGCATGCGTGATAGCTACGACTTCAGCTTCAGCGGGCTCAAGACGGCCGCGCTGCGGCTGGTCGAGTCCTACGGGGGCCGAGGGGAGAAGGCCAATCCCTCTCGGCTGCCGGTGGCCAACATAGCTGCCGCCTTCCAGGAGGCGGTGGTGGATGCTCTGGTGAGCAAGACGGCGGAGGCAGCTCAGGAGTACGGCGTGCGTCAGGTGCTACTGGCCGGAGGAGTGGCCGCCAATAGCCGCCTGCGCCAGGTGATGAGCCAGAGCCTCAAGGGAATCCCTCTACGCTATCCCCCCAAGCAGCTCTGCACCGACAACGCCGCCATGGTGGCGGCGGCCGCGTACTACCAACAGGAGTCGGCCCGGGTGGGGTGGGACCTGGATGTCTACCCCGGGCTGGGGCTGCCCAGCTCCGACGGGCGCCGTCCGTCCGAGTCGGGCGTCTCGTAGCGGAAGAGCCAGCTCTCGATGCGACCGAGGGCCTCCCGCGCCCGCTCCACCGTGCCTTCGTCCGGGGGCAGGGGCGAGTAGCGGGCTACGTTGTAGGCGCGGGTCAGGGCCTCAATGGAGTCGGCGATGTCGGGCAGTCGGTGGGAGAGCGACCTTCCGTACGTCCACGGTGTCTCCCAGGGCCGGTGGTTCAGGCCTCGCTCGGCCGTCAGCTTGAGCATTCGCCGGTAAGCTTGCCGTATGATCACCCGTGGGTCCTCGCCGGGCTCCAGAGGGACGAATTGCGAGCGGCGCTGAGGCCGGCGTCGTGCCAGCCACTGCGATACCTGGTCTCGCATCAGTTGCAGAGACCAGTCCACCTCCCGTGTCTCCTGAACTCCCTCGGCGCTGCTCACGAACCGGCGCCTTAGTAGCCACACGAAGAGCAGCACCACTACCGCCACGATCAGCAGGATCACCAGCGTTCCTATCCAGGGCGGCACACCCGCAACCTCTTCTGGGCGACTGAGGAACTCCTCGAAACTCTCGGGTGGCTCCGGGGTGGGCAGGGCCAGTTCCTCTCGTGCCTCTTCGGAGATGAGGCTGTTCAGCCATTGGATGAGGGGGGCCAGAAGCCGGAAGATGATGTAGGCGAAGGCCACGATGATGTAAGCCAGTACGCCGGTGATGATCCTGAGCACGGGAGAGAACCAGCGCACCACGGACACCACCGACTCCGGGTCCACCAGGAAGGTGGCCGCCCAGCCGGACAGCACCACTACGGCCACCACCACTACTACCACCAGGTACCAGAAGCGTCCCAGTGAGGGCATGCCGCCGCCGGCGCGCAGACTCTGGCGGACGGTGCGGCTGATGTCGGTGAGGGCGAGAGCGCCCATGCCGGAGGCAAGGAACACCAGCACTGGTTCCATGATCCCGTTGATGAGCCCCAGACCCAGGCTATGGCGGGTGGCCCCGGCCAGCGTCATCAGCGCCAGAGCGATCACGCCGGTCATGAAGCCCCGGCGCAAGGGCTCCACCTCGGACCAATCCACGGTGATGGCCCGCATCCATAGCCCGGCACCTACGGCGAAGACCACCCAAACGGCGGGAGCGTCTGCAGTCCAGACGGTAGCCTGGCGGTAGAGGCTCGCCAGCCAGTCGAGAAGCCCCGCATCCGGGCCGGGCATGACCACCAGCAGCACCAGGAACACGGCGAGCAAGCCTGCCAGCCCGGCAATGATCCGACCCACGGGCCGCGCCGATAGGGCGTGAGCCATAGTCGAGCCGCCGACCAGTAGCAGCAGAGGCAGCCAGAAGGGCAGATGGAGGCCGCGAGGTACAAAGAAGCCGCTCGCTAGCAAGGCATTGACGAGGGGCACCATCCAGGCCGCGCGCATGGAGGCCGAAAGCAGCGGTATCAGGACGTAGTCAAGCCAGTTGAAGCGATGCCAGTTCATTCCAACTCTCGGCGCCGCCCAGGTGGTGGGTCTCAAGCTGAGGGGCGATGTCGGGTGGTTCCTCTCCCACTGTGAGCAGAGTAACGGCGTAGCCCAGATCCTGGAGGGCGAGCAACTGCTCTTGCGTCTCCTCGCTGGGCCGCGACGTGAGCACGATGACGGTGGCGCCGAAGGGCAGATCGGCGCCTATGACGGAGAGCAGACGGGGCAACGGCATTAGGCGGAAGCCCGTCAGCTGGGCCATGGCCTCCAGAAGCACGGCGATCTGATCCGGATGCCGACCGGCCGGTATGCGGATGAGCTCGCTGCTCTCCACCGGCCCGGTGTTGGCCATGAGCCCCACGGAGTACCCGGCGCTCAGGCTATCCGCGGCCAGCGAGGCTGCCGCCGTCACGAGCAACTCCAAGTACTCGGGCACCAGGCTGTAAGGCCGCTCGGCGGTCTGGACATCCACCACCAGCATGAGCACCCGGCTGGCGCTGGGGTCGAAGACGCGCGTCTGCAGCTGCCCCAAGCGGGCGGTGGCCTTCCAGTGGACGAAGCGAATGCTGTCGCCGGGTTGGTACTCCCGCACACCCCGGAAGCGGAGTGGGTCTTCCAGCACTCGCCTGGTGGCGGCGAAGTCGCCCGAAGGACGGGCAGCGGGCAGTCCCAGCACCTCCACTGGCACCACCTTGGGGTAGACGATGAGCCGGTCAATGGTCTCCTGGTACCGGTGCTGGCGACGAAAGCCGAACACGTCGCCGGCGTAGATGTCCACCGGCCCGAAGCGGAAGACGCCTCGGTTGCTGCCCCGCAGGCGGTACACTCGCCGGACTCTCTCATACCAGCGCAAGGCCAGGAAGTTGACGAGGGCGCTTTTGAAGCTGACGGCGCGGCTGACCCCCAGCTGACCGGTAAGGAGCTCGACGCCGTCCGGGTACTGATCGCTGATAAGGACCCAGGGCAGGGGGAGAGGCTTGGCGTTGTAGATGTCCAGCGTCAGCTCGGTCTCCTCTCCGAACTCCAGTCGGCGGCGGGCGAACCGCCGGCTATAGCGGAGCTCTGAGAGGGAGTAGCGCGCCCACAATGCCGACACGGAGGCAGCTGCCGTCAGCATGAGGGCGAAGAGGAACAGGCGAGCGTCCCGGGTGACGGCGCTAAGGAGGTAGAGCAGCAGCAGCAACGTCCACCAGAACGCTCCGATCATCCGGCGACCTCAGCGGACCAGTCCTCTTCGACCGGAACGGGTACCTGGGCGAGGATCTCAGAGACGATTTCCCGCCCCGCCCGGCCTCGCAGGCGGGTGCGCATGCTGGGGATGAGCCGGTGAGCCAGCACGGGCACTGCCAGTTCCTGGAGATCGTCGGGCTGGACGTAGTCCCGGCCGCGCAGAGCCGCCAGCGCCTGAGAGGTGCGCATGAGGGCCAGTGACCCACGGGGGCTGGCACCGAGCGCCAGAGTCTCGTCCTGGCGGGTGCGCCGTACCAGCTCGAGGAGGTAGTCCTCCACCACCGGGTGCAGGTACACCTCCCGGCACACGCGGCTCAGTTCGAGGACCTCCTGCGCCGAGAGCACCGGTTCCAGGTCCTCGTAGGGGTCCTCGGTGCGGAACCGGCGAATGATGGCCCGCTCCTCCTCCAAGTTCGGGTAGCCCAGCTCCAGGCGCATCAGAAACCGGTCTATCTGGGCTTCCGGGAGGGGAAAAGTGCCCTCCAGCTCGATGGGGTTCTGGGTGGCCAGCACCAGGAAGGGGCGAGGCACGGGGCGGGTGATGCCGTCCACCGTGACCTGGCCCTCCTGCATCACCTCAAGCAGGGCGGATTGAGTGCGGGGGGAGGCCCGGTTGATCTCATCGGCGAGTACCAATTGGCTCATGACCGGGCCGGGGCGGAACTCGAACTCTCCGGAACGCTGGTTGTAGACGTTCACCCCGGTGACGTCGGAGGGCAGAAGGTCAGGGGTGAACTGGATACGCTGGAAGGAAGCGCCCAGGGAGCGGGCCAGGCTCTTGGCTAGGGTGGTTTTGCCGATGCCAGGGACGTCCTCTAGGAGCACGTGACCCTGGGCCAGGAGGGACACCAGAAGCAGGTCCACCACCGACTCCTTGCCCACGATGACCCGGCCTACGTTCTCTCGCACCCGGGCCGCCGCCTCCTGTACCGGTGCTACGTCCACCACGGTGTCCTCCTAACTGATGTAGAAACGCCTCTGCTCGGGCGCGGTGACCGGCAGAGGCCTTCTGTTAGCATAGCTGGCTCGACTGCCACTGAGGCTAATAACGTCCTCATACTATCAGTGGTGAGGACGCCCGGCAACCCGAGTAACAGCTCAGGGTAGGGGGCACAGATTCCTCCCAGCACCGCCGCTGGGGTCCCTCGCTGGGCTCAGACCAGGAGAGCAAGCCCGCCTGCACCCCAAGAACTCTCTCCGGCCAGAAGTGCGCGCGCCCACGCGCGCCCTGCCTCCAAGTGCCTACCGCGCCTGGGGGCGCTCATTTCTCAAGGAGGGACCTCCGCACCCCCGCCCTGCCGCTACAGCCAGCCCAAGAGCCTGCCCGCAGACGCTGTGGGGAGACCCCGTACTCCGGTCTACCGCGCGCGACTGCCAGCTGAACACACTCATCCCCTCGATCCTGGACTCCTGCCAAGCCGATGGAACGGGGAGCTCATGTGCCGCAGGGCACCCTGACCATTGTCGCGGGATCAGCAGGAATCGGCAGGGTGGTGACGTCGTGAGCGCTCTATCCCACCTCAACCAGCATGCCATCGTAGGCGACGCCGATGTCGTCGGCGCCGTAGATGCGGGTCAGCTCGTCGTGGCTGGGGTTGGCCTGGTGCGAGAAATGGTGGGCGATGGCCCGCATCTGGGGTCCGGCCAGTTCTCGCAGCCGGGCCACCGTGGTTTTGACCTGTTCGATGCCCATGTGGCTGCCGCCGGATAGGTGCCCCATGGTGGCATCAACGATAGCCAGTGCCGGCGGGTATCGGGCCAGGATATCCCAGGCGCCCTCCGGGAAGGGCCCGGTGTCGGTGGCGTAGAGGAGTCGGGCGCCGTCGCGCTCCACCAAGTAAGTGACGCACTCATACTCGGCGCCGCCGTGGGCCGCCGGAAGGGCAAGGATGCTGTAACCGTTGCTACGCACCTCGTCGCCGGCCGTGACAGGCAGGAGCCGCAGGCGGGCCGACTCCAGGGAAGCCCCCATCAACTGAAGCACTGCATCCAGGGCGTCGGCGGGTGCGTAGACCTCTAGCAAGGGGAGCTCGGTCGCCTGGCGGAAGCCAGGGGTGCGGTAGATAAAGGAATCCGCAGCCAGGTGATCCGAGTGCCCGTGGGTGATGATGAGGGTGCGCACGTTGGTGGCGTCCAGGCCGAACTCCTGCAAGGCCTGGAACACGTCGGGGCCGAAGTCGATGAGCAGATCATCGTTGACCAGGAGGGCACTGCGCCGGCGGATGTCGCGCCCGCCGTTGCGTCGGGCCACCTGGCAGTTGTGGCAGGTGCAGAAAGGCGCCGGGAACGACTCGGCGGCGCCGCTGCCCAGGAAGCGGAGGAGCATGGACGGCTGGCTCATGGAGGGATCACCTCAAGACCGAGGAATGGGCGCCTGGTGATTTGGGCCCGGCTGCCCTAGAGACGGACATACCTGGCGACGGCCTCGGCATACTGCGGCAAGTCCTCGGGGCTGTTCTGAAGAGTGAAATACACGCGCCTGTCATCGAATCACGGCGCCCTGTGGAGCATCAGGACGCGTCGCCCTCCTAACACGCTGGAAGCAATGATAGCAGGGTACCACCGAAGTAGGCATCCCGCTGGTCCTGGGGCAGATCCACGGCCTCCACCAGGGCCCGGTCGCGCCGGAGGGCCGCCTCCAGGTCGGTGTAGTGCACGTCCGAGCCCCAGAGGACCTTGCGCCAGGCTTCGGGCCAGTAGAACAGGCTCCGAAAGAACTCGATGTCCTTCTGTACCCTCCACCCCCGGGGCGACCCACTCAGGTCGACGTAGACGTTGGGCAGGATACGGGCGACGGCGGCCGCTTCCTCGTACCAGGGCATGCCCAGGTGGGCGCAGATCAGGCTGAGCTGGGGGAACTCGTGGGCGATGGTGTCCAGGTGGACGGGCCGCATCCGGGCCGAAGACACCCCGCCAAGGTAGTGCCGGGTAGTCACGATACCGCAGTGGAAGAGGCAGGGGAGGCTGTACGCCTGGGCCCGCTCGTAGACGGGGAAGTAGGCCTCGTCGTCGTACGAACGCAGGGGGATGGTAAACTTGAGGCCGCGGAACCCCTCCTCCACCGCCAAGTCCACGTCCTGGGGGCGATGCTGACCCAGCCTCAGGTAACGAAAGCCGATGAACCGGTCCGGGTGCGCCTGCACCGCCTGCCTCACCTGCTCGTTGCCGGCCATGTCAAAGGCGGGGCCCAGGCCGCTGAGGCAGACCCGCTCGATGCCGAGCCGGTCGCAGGTGCGGAGCAGGGACTCGGGGTAGTCGGGCTCGGCCTCCAGGTGAGCGTGGGCGTCAACCAGAGGCGATCTGGGCCTCACGCCAGCCTCGCTACGGGCAACTCCGACACCTCCCGGGTGATCACCAGCCGGGCGTCGTCATGCTCCTGAAGGAAGGATGCCGGTAGAGCGGCGGTGACGGGGCCGTGCAGGATGCGCCGCACCACTGCTCTCTGCCACGGTCGGTTCAGGTAGAACCGCAGCTTGCGGGCGGCCAGGAGCTCTCTCATACCCAGGGTGATGGCCAGGCGAGGGACGACCTGCAGGTCGCCTCCACCAGCGGTGTGGGCGTTGATGGTGCGGCTTTCTCGAGCCAGGGGCAGCACCCGGGTGGGCCGCTCCCTGAACTCCTCGTTGGTCACCGTCTCCCCCGGTTCGGGCGGCTCGTTGAAGGCGATGTGGCCGTTGATGCCTACCCCGCCGAAGCAGATCTCCACCCCGCCCAGCTCGGCCATCCGTTCCGCGGCCGACTGGGGACGGGCGGGGTCGGGGAAGATGACGTGGTCGGGCGCTGGCCGGAGGTCTTCCCGGATCCGCATCCGGTATTCGCGCTCCATGAAGCCCCGAAAGCTGAGGGGGTGATCCTCGGGCACGTAGGTGCCGTCGTCCTGGAGGTACTCGTCCATGTTGAACAGATACAGGTCCCGGCAGGAGACATCGTAGCGGTTGCACAGGGCGGCGAAACGGCGATACTGCCCCACGGGGCCAACCGGGACGATGAATACGGTAGGTCGGCCGGCGGTGTTGTTCGCCCGCAAGGCGTCGAGCATGGTCCAGGCCATGTGGTGGTAGAGATCTACGTCGGTGTCCACGATCTCCAAGGCGATACGACTGCCCCGCCCCAGTTCCTCGGGCGGGATGGCGGTAGGGGATCGCAGCATGTGGGGTGCCTCCTGGTCCGGCGCAGGGCTACGGATGCTGTGAGCGGTCCCTTACAGGTAGCACAGGGGGAGCGGACGGTCAAGGGTGAGGCAGCCACAGGCGCCACCCCCTGGTCAAGAGGCCGGGGTCTACGCATCGCTTGTGGTAGGAACAGGCCACCCCGCCTGCCTGTTGCCTGCCCCCGGAAGAGCGGCTGGACAGGGAGGAGCCCATGTCACGGGGTGAACTAGGAGTGTGTATAGTCGGGGCCGGCATGATGGGGCGCAACCACGCCCGCGCCTGGTCCGCAGTGGAGGGGGCGCGGCTGGTCGCCGTAGCCGACGTGGACCTGCGGCGGGCCCAGAGCCTGGCCCAGGAGTACGGCATCGAGCACGCTTACCAGGACTACCGCCAGGCCCTGGAGAGCCCCGCTGTGCAGGTGGTATCCGTGTGCGTGCCGGCACACTACCACCCGGAGGTGACGCTTTTCGCGGCTGAGAGGGGCAAGCACGTCCTGTGCGAAAAGCCCATCGCCCTGACCACGGAGCGGGCCCAGGCCATGATCGCCGCAGCCCGCAGGAACGACGTGCGGCTGGGGATCGGGTTCCAGTTGCGGCAACTCCGGTCCACCGGCGACATCGTGCGACTGATGGGTGAAGGGGCGATCGGGCGGCCGGCCATGTGGGTGTACACCTTCACCATGCCCATCCGCCCCAAGGTGGCCATGCACGATATGCTCACCGGCAACGGCGGGCCGGTGGTGGACTTCTGCCCCCACCGCTTCGACCTTTGGCGCCTGGCGTTCGACTCCGAGCCGGTGCAGGTGGAGGCGCAGGCCCTCACTCTGGCCCAGGGCCGGCCGGAGCTGGCCGGGCTGAAGCAGCTGGCCCCGGACACCGTGTCCCTCCTGGTGCGCTATGCCTCCGGCGACGTGGGGGCGCTCAGCATCAGCTGGGGGCTGCCGCCGGGAGTGAGCGGCGGGTCGTTCGCCGAGGTATGGGGGCCCAAGGGCCTGATGCGCCCCGACCTCGACAGCGTGCGCCTGTTGACCGAGGGTGGCGAGGAAGCTACATTGGGCCCGTACGGCGAGGACGTAATGGTGGAAGCCATGCGCCATCAGGCGGAAGCCTTCGCCCAGGCAGTTCGAACTGGTGGATCGCCCACGGCCACGGGCGAGGACGGCCTCGCCGCACTGCGAGTCTCGCTCGCCGCGCTTCGCTCGGCGGAGGCGGGCCAACCTGTTGATCCGAGGTCAGTGTGATGGAAACCATGCTCGGCTTCTTCAACCGCCCGTTTCTTCCTCTTCCCTTGGAGGAAGCTCTCGACGCCATTCTGTCCACCGGCACCAGTCACGTGGGGCTGCTGGGCAAGCCCGGTGGGGGCGCCTACGTGGAATGGAACACCCCCTACTCCGAGATCGAAGATATCCACCGGCAGCTAGATGCTCGGGGCATGAGGCTGCACGCCGTGCTGGCCCGAGTACATTTCGATGTGGACAAGGACGAAGCCATCCGGCGCTATCGGGAGTTCATTGATCGAGCCGTGGCCAGCGGTGCCAAACACCTGCTGGAGATGGGTGCCCACAAGCCCGAGACCTACGACACCTACATCGAAGTGATGAAGGCCGTCAGCCCCTACGCTCATGACAGGGGCGTGATCATCGGGATCAAGCCGCACGGCGGCATCTCCACCTCGGGAGAGGAGACGGCCGACGTGGTCAAGAGAGTGGGACATCCTGCTTTCCGGGCGTGGTATGATCCCGGCAACATCCTATACTACAAGCAACTCGACCCGGTGGCTGAGGCGCGCTACTTCGACGGCATCACCGTAGGTGTGTGCGTCAAGGACTGCATCATCGGTACCGATGGCAAGCCGAGCGTCAGCGTCACCCCAGGATCGGGGCAAGTGGACTTCGAGGCCGTGTTCGGTATCCTCAAGGAGGGTGGTTTTTCCGGCGGCCCGTGCCTGATCGAGACGCTGGGTCCGCAGGACCCCGAGGGTGCCGTGCAGGCGGGCAAGCTGGCCATCAAGTACATGAGTGGCGTTCTGGAGCGGGTAGGGTTCTAGTGATACGTGATGCGTGATACGTGATGCGTGACACGTGACACGTGATACGTGATACGTGACTAGACAGACGTCACGCGTCACGCATCACGTATCACGTATCACGTATCACGTATCACGAGTGACGGGAGTGCGACGTGGCCAAACTGAAACTGGGTACGATGGTGAGTCTGAGCAAGGGGCCGGAAGAGGAGTTGGCCAAGGTTCGGGACTTGGGGCTGCCTACGTGCCAGGTTTCCAACTGGGACCCGGCTCTCTATACCCAGGAGATGGTGGACCGGCTCATAGCCGCTTCCGAGAAGTATGGGGTGGAGGTGAGCACCATCTGGGCGGGGACGCCGGGCTGGAGAGTCTGGGACCTGGTGACCGGACCGCGCACCATCGGCCTGGTGCCGGAGTGGCCTCGGGCCGAGCGCCTGGCGGCGCTGAAGGCGGGGGCCGACTTCGCCCAGAAGGTGGGTGCTCCCAGCATCACCACCCACGTGGGCTTTATTCCGGAGGATCCCAACGATCCCCGCTACAACGGCACTATTGACGCTCTCAAGGAGCTCGCCCTCTACTGCCGGGAGCGCGGCCTGCAGTTCTGGTTCGAGACCGGCCAGGAGACCCCGGTGACCCTGCTGAGGGCCATCGAGGACATCGGCATGGACAACCTGGGCATCAACCTGGACCCGGCCAACCTGCTCATGTACGGCAAGGCCAACCCAGTGGACGCGCTGGACGTGTTCGGCCAGTACGTGCGCGGGGTCCACGCCAAAGATGGCGACTACCCTACCAATGGGCGCAAGCTGGGGCCGGAGAAGCCCTTGGGTCAGGGACGGGTGGACTTCCCCCGGCTGGTGCCCAAGCTCAAATCCCTCGGCTTCCAGGGCGCTCTCACCATCGAGCGGGAGATCAGCGGCCCCCAGCAGATCGAGGACATCAAGGCAGCAATCAAGCTGCTGGAGCCGCTGCTGTAGCTCGATAGAACGCGGATGACGCTGACACCACGCTGATCGCCGCTGATCTCTAGGTGCATGCCCTCCCTCTGATCAGCGTTGACCAGCGCACCGTCAGCGTCATCCGCGTTCTATGAGCGCGGTGAACGGGGCAAAGGGAGGTCGGAATGAGGGAGACCTCGGGGGCGCAGGTGCGGCAGAACTGGGCCGAGTTGCAGGAGGGCATGCTGTGGAAGATGACCGCAGTGCTGTCCGCCCTGGCGCTTCTAGGATGGTACCAGCAGGTCTCCCTCCCTGAAGCAGACCTACAACTGGTAGCACTCATCGTAGCCGATGTCTTGCTCCTGGTGGCCACCAGCCTGATCAGGGTTCGATCAGCTTCCTGCAAGGCCGGCGTTGCCATACTCGTGACCCTCTTCTCCACCTACTACGCCCACGCGTACCTCCGCCACGAGGTCGCCGCCAGCTTCTACCTTATTCCCGTCCTGCAGGCTGCCTTCCTGTTGCCAGCCGGCGCAGCGGTCCTGGTGGCCCTGGGAGCCTCGATCCTGCTCCCTGCCGGAGGCCCTATGACCTCAGCGGTCGTCTGGGGACACCGTCTGCTCTTCCTGTCGGTGAGCGCTGTCCTGACGCTGGTCACGTTCGACCTTCGTCAGGCCCTGCGCGACTCCTGGCGTCACGTAGCCGGCGCGACGGAGCTGGCGCGGGAGATCCAGACTCGGCGGCAGCAGGTGAACCGGCTCAACAGTGCCCTCAGGGTCTCCAACGGGCTGCTCAAGCGGAGCCTGCGGGAGCTGGCCCAGGCTCAGAGCGAGGCGGTGGAGGCACGCCGGCTGAAGGAGCAGTTTGCCACCACGGTGAGCCACGAGCTGCGTACGCCCCTCAACGTCATCCTGGGCTTCCTGGAGATGATGCAGAGGTATCCCGAGGTATACCGG
Organism: Anaerolineae bacterium; assembly: GCA_013178015.1. Taxonomy (NCBI): domain Bacteria; kingdom Bacillati; phylum Chloroflexota; class Anaerolineae; species Anaerolineae bacterium. The sequence goes on along the minus strand of JABLXR010000024.1, from coordinate 44,240 downwards.
GGAGTGGCCTGGACGCCGGAGCTTCGCCGCGACATCGGCGAGGTGCAGCTGAGCGCGCGATACCTCTCCGAGCTGGTGGACGACATCCTAGACCTGGCGCGGGCTCAGTCCCTGAGGATGCCCATTCGCCGTGAACCTACCGACTTGAGGGCGCTCATAGGCGAGGCTGCCGACATTGCCTCCAGGTTGCTGCTCAAGAAGGAGCAGGTAAGCCTGAAGCTCGACCTGCCCGATCACCTGCCAGAGCTTAGCTTGGACCCAACGCGGATCAGGCAGGTCCTGCTGAACTTGTTGGCCAACGCCTGCCGCTTCACCTCGGCAGGCGAGGTAAGAGTGTCGGCGGCTGCAGTTGCCGACGAGGTGGTCGTGACCGTCTCCGACACGGGGCCGGGCATTCCGGCGGAGGAGCTCGAGGAGATATTCTCCGAGTTTCACCAGGCCGTCTGGCCCGGCCGGGAGGGGGTCACCGCCGCGGGGAAAGGATTGGGCCTGGCGATCGCCAAGCGGTTCGTGAACGCCCACGGAGGGCGCATCTGGGCCGAGAGCAGAGTGGGCGAGGGCAGCAAGTTCTCCTTCACCATTCCTATGGCGGAGAAGCAGGTAGCCAGGCTCTCGCCCCTGCTTCCGCCGGCCCCGGGCGGAGAGGCAGCGCCCGAAACGGTAGTGGTGGTGGGGACGGAGAGCACCGCCGCGTACCTTCATCGGCACCTGGAAGGCGCTCAGGTGGTCCAGGCGTCCAGCCTGGGAGAGGCGGTGCGTCGGACGCGCGAGCTTCACCCCAGGGCCGTGATCGTCAGCGCCCCGCCCGAGGCGGACACGGCGACCGCCAGCTCGCCGGCGCCGCTGCTCAGCGAGCCGGTGGTCCTCCTTCAGTGCAGCTTGCCTGCCGCCGGCGAACTGAGGGTATCGGAGTACTGCGACGAGTGGCTGGTGAAGCCGATCAGCCCTCAACAGCTCCTCGGCGTTCTGGGTGGTGACGACGAGGGACAGAAGGTCCTAGTGGTAGACGATGATCCGTCATTCGTGCGCCTGCTGGAGCGCATCCTGAGCGCGCCAGAGGGGCACTACCAGGTCGCCACCGCCTACGATGGACATACGGCGCTGGAAGTGGCTCGGGAGTTCGGGCCCGACGTGGTGCTACTGGACATGGCTCTGCCGGGGCTGGAGGGCAGGTCGGTGGCGCGAGCCCTGCGGCCGGATGGCGCCGGCAGCGGGCCCCGCATCATAGCCATCACCGCCTCCCAGCCCGATCGCGAGGACGCAGGACGCCCGGCACGCAGCTTCACCGTGACGCGATACTCGGGATTCAGCGAGGACCAGGTGATGGCGCTCATCCGCTGTTCTCTTGAGCTTCTGCCGCCGTCGTGGTTGCCTGAGCCACCTGCCTCAGGGTCCGAAGAAGATCCATACGCGACACCGGTTTGACCAGGTAAGCCGAGGCTCCCAGGGCCAGCCCCAGGTCGGGGTCGTTGAGGACGGAGCACACGATGACCGGGATGGACTGGGTCCGCGGATTCAGCTTCAGATGCTGCAGAAGGGTCCAGCCGTCGCTCTCGCTCATCATGATATCCAGAATGACTGCCTCCACCTGCTTATCGGCGGCCAGGTCCACCGTGAGCCTCGGGCTAGGGGCGGCGACGGGATCCCACTCGCTTTCGGCCAGGTACCGGTCGTAGAGGGCCTGAGTGCCGGGATTGTCCTCCACGATCAGCACTCGGCGCCGCTTGGCCAGAGGGATGCTCAAGAGCAACCGGCGCCCATCGGGCCGTTCTTCTGCCTCACAGAGCCACCGTTGGGTGGCTGCCAACTCCAGCGCTACCTGGATGAGGTCAGGCCTGGTGAGCTGCGATTCTGGCACCAGGGGCAGGTCTACTACGGCGTGCCTCTGACTGGTGGAGAGCCGCACCACCAGGTCGCCTTGAGGGTGGCTCTGGACGATGGCACTGAGGACGAGAGTGAGGGTCTGCCGCAGGATGGCAGAGGTGGCCAGGGCCACGGTCTGCCTGTTGGGCGCCTCGAGCGTTATTCGAACGCCTTTGCTCTGGGCCATGCCGGAGACTAGCGCAACGGCGGATCGGATCGCCTCGCCCACCTCGACTGGCTCGGCTCTCTGGGTGAGGGACCTGATCTCCTCTGCCAGTGCGTTGGGCTCGTGAGTGTCGCCCGGCGGAACGCCGATCTCGGTGAAGAAGTTGCTGGTTTGCAGCAGTTGGGCCAGACGCTCCTCGGCCCACTGGAGGTCGCGGTAGACTTGGCGGCGACCCACGGCGAGCTGGCGGGCGACGCTGTCCACATCGAAGCCGGAGACGTAGCGCAGCCGGACGCAGTCATAGGCGCGGGAGGCGGAAGCTGGGCGTCCGGCCCCTGCCGGCAGGCGGAGCTTCTCGATGGCATCCAGCAGTACGCCGCGGACGGCCTGGGCCCGCTGCACCTCGTCCTCGGCCTCCTCTGCCTCCGGCAGCAACCGGGCCAGGGCGCAGTTCGCCAGTTCCTCGGGCATGTAGAGGTTCAGGAGCGCCTCGCGGACGCTTTCCTCGGAGATGCGAGTCATCGGCTCTCCCCGAAGGGCCTGCCCCAGACGGTCACAGCTTGGTCGCAGTTCTGTCACAAGTGTGCTCTCTAGGGGGCTGGGGTGCAAGGTACAATGGAAGCACCGGCGATCCACGAATCTTGCGAGTTCTCTCGCTGCGCGGAAGGTAGGAGGTCGAGGATGGCTACTACGAAGCTCGTGAGCAGGCGGTCGCTACTGAAGGCTGGAGCGTTGGCGGGTGGGCTAGCATTGGCCACGGGTTGCGCCGCCGCCGGAACGCCGCAGGTGATCGAGAAGGTGGTAGAGAAGGAGGTCACCGTCATCCCGAAGGAACGGGAAGCTAAGGTCACGGTGATCTGGCGCAACAATCCTAACGAGAAGCGCTCCATGGAGGACGCCTTCGGCATCTACAAGCAGATCCGCCCCAACGTGACCGTGGAGTACCTGGTGGTGCCTTCCGGCAATGAGGGCGAGCAGAAGCTCCTCTCGCTATTTGCGGGTGGCACCCCTCCGGAGATCTTCGCCTCAGTGTTCACCGCCGGGCTGGTGGATTACTTCTATCGAGACATGGTGACCGATTTTGTGCCCTACATCGAGCGGGATCAGTACGACCAGAGCGACTTCGAGGACGTGGCCCTGGAGACATTTCGCTTTGGTGACAAGCAGGTGGGTATGCCGCGTGGTGGCGTATGCACGTGCCTGTTCCTCAACCTAGATCTGTTCGATGCTGCCGGCATCGAGATCCCGCCTTCGTCTTGCGAAGACGATTCCTGGACTTGGGACACGATGGTCGAGATGGCCAAGGCCCTGACTCTGGACACCGACGGAGATGGCCGGCTGGACCAGTACGGCCTGGTGTTCGGCAACTTCAACCACAACCAGTTCCCCATGCTATGGGGCACTAGCGCCTTCCTTCCCGAGCAGTTCCAGTACGGCATCGCTCAGGGGCACAACTTCCTCGATGAGACGGTCATCGCCTCCTTCCAGGCCGGGGCCGACTTGATCTGGAAGGACCAGGTGGCCCCCAGTCGTGAGGCGACGGAAGCCCTAGCGGCCCTGGGTGCGGGCGGCGTCTTCATGAGCGGCCGCATCGCTATGTACGCTAGCATCGCCGGGCCCAGCATGGTGCGTGATGCCAAGTTCAATTGGGGCATGGCAGCCTTCCCTCGGGGCGGGCCAGGGATCCAACAGCGGATCATGACCTGGACGGGGCCTCTGTGCATGGGCTGGGGCTGCGCCGAGCCGGAGGAGGGCTGGAACCTCATCAAGTTCTTCGTCGGCGTGGACGGCCAGAAGCTGATCGCCCCGTATGCCGTCATCGGTACCTCCCGGAAGTCACTCCGTGAGTGGTGGGCTCAGCAATACAAGACCGACCCTGAGCGCCTGCTTGAGGTGGAGCAGCTGGGTTACGCGCATGGGCTGGAGACGCCCAACGTTCGCACTGTTGGGTGGCCTGAGGTGACTCAAATCGTGGGATCAGGGTTCGACCCTCTGTGGTTGGGCGAGAAGACGGCCGAGGAGTGCGTCTACGAGTTCGCTCCCGCCCTGGAGGCAAGGCTGCAGGAGCTTTATGCTGCCAACGTGGAGAAGGCCAGGTCCACCTTCCCCGGCTACACCGGCTAACTTGCCCACTAGCTGAACCAGGAGAGGGGCCACGGCGGAGCCGTCCTCTGCCGGACTGGGCCGCGGAATGGCCCCTCCCACAGGCTTAGCAGGAGTCACCTGGATGGGTCTGCAGCTTAGCGCCTCGCGGCGAGAAGGCGTGCTGTTCTACTTGTTCATCGGGCCGGCCCTTCTGGGGTTGCTCATCTTCACCCTGGGCCCCATGGTAGCCTCCTTCTATTTCAGCTTCTGTGACTACGAGATAGTGCGCCCGCCCGTGTGGGTAGGGCTGGCCAACTACCATAAGATGTTCTTCGTGGACAAGTTGCCGGTACACGCCCTGGGCGTGACCGCCTACTACAGTTTCGTGGGGGTGCCGCTGCGCCTGGTGGCTCAGTTTCTAATCGCCCTGCTCCTGAACCGGGCTTTGTTTGGCCGGAGCCTCTTCCGCACCATGCTGTACCTGCCCAGTATCGTCTCCGGGGTGGCCCTGTCTCTGCTCTGGGTGTGGCTCCTGAACCCGGAGTTCGGGCTGATCAACTACCTGCTCTGGGAGGTGTTTCGCATCGAGGGGCCGCGCTGGCTGTCTAGCCCGGAGTGGGTGATTCCGGCTCTCATTCTGATGAGCATGTGGGGCATCGGTGGGGGTATCGTCATCTGCCTGGCGGGCCTGCAGGGCATCCCTGAAGAGCTCTACGAGGCAGCCGAGCTGGATGGGGCCAATGGCCTGCAGAAGATGACGCGCATCACCGTCCCTCATATGACGCCGGTCCTCTTCTTCAACCTGGTCATGGGGATTATCGGCTCCTTTCAGGTGTTCACTCAGGGATACGTGATGACGGCTGGTGGACCGTCGAACGCTTCCCTCTTCTACGTGCTGTACCTCTATTGGAACGCCTTCAACTACTTCCGGATGGGTTACGCCTCCGCCCTTGCCTGGGTGCTCTTCGCTATCATCTTGGCCATGACGGCTCTCATCTTCCGTTCGTCCTCGGCCTGGGTCTACTACGAAGGGAGCGTGCAGATGTGACGACGCGCGCCACCATAGCCCCCTCAAGAGCTGCCAGGACGGGTCCTCAGGCCTGGCTGCGCCGGCGCAGCGTCCGCAGGACGCTGGCCAACGTCGCCACCTATGTCACCCTGGTGATCCTGGCGTCGGCATCGGTTCTGCCGTTCCTCTGGATGTTGTCTACCTCTCTGAAGGATCCGGGGTCAGTGTTTCTGTTTCCTCCACGCTGGATCCCTGACCCGATAGTCTGGGGCAACTACTACGAAGCCCTGACGTTCTTGCCCTTCGCCCGCTACTTCGCCAACACGGCCTTCATCACGGTGGCCAACATAGTGGGGACGCTGGTGAGCGCTTCCCTGGCTGCGTATGCCTTCGCTCGGCTGCGGGCCCCGCTCAAGGCGCTGATGTTCCTCCTGATACTGAGTCCCATGTTCCTGCCAGGGCAGGTGACCATGATCCCCCTGTTCATCCTGTACCGGCACCTGAACTGGATAGACACCTACAATCCGTTGATCGTGCCCGCCTTCTTCGGTGGAGGCGCCTTCAACATCTTTCTGCTACGTCAGTTCTTCACCACCATCCCGCTGGAGCTGGACCACGCGGCCCGCATTGACGGCTGCGGGGAGGTGAGCATCCTCTGGCGGATCATACTGCCTCTGTCCAAGCCGGCTCTCGCCACCGTCACCATATTCTCGTTCATGGGCCACTGGAATGACTTCCTGGCCCCGCTCATCTACATCAACTCGTCCTCTAAGCTGACGGTCAGCGTAGCGCTGGCGCGCTTTCGAGGGGAGTACGGCACCACAGCCTGGCACCTGCTCATGGCGGCATCCATTGTGGCCGTGTTGCCCTGCATTCTGATCTTCTTCTTCGCCCAGGAGTACTTCGTCAAGGGCATTCAGATGACGGGGATGAAGGGGTAGACCACCGGTCGCCGGGACGTAGGAGTTCCTGGGCGGCCTATGCTCGTCAGCGATGGTAACCGACTAGAGAAGAGGAGGAACCGAACGTGGATGATCTCACCAACAGGGTGCGACAGGTGGCTCGGGAGGCGGGAGCGGACCTGGTGGGCATCGCCGGCATCGAGCGCTTCGCCGATCTGCCACCAGAGCACAGCCCGCTCTCAATCTTCCCCGAGGCCCGATCGGTGGTGGTGGTGGGCAAGCGCATCGTGCGAGGAGCATTGCGGGGGGTAGAGGAGGGCACCCAGTTCTCCAACTACGACCTCTACATCGGCAACTGGCTGAACCCTTTCCTCTCGGCCACCGTCTTCGAAATCTCCGCCTTCCTGGAGAACAATCGCTGGGAGGCAGTACCGTTGATGAACCTGCCCACCCAGATCCCGCCTATGGGCATTGCCGTGCGCCCCGGTCAGCCGGAGCCCAACGTGCTGGTCGACTGCGATGAGGCGGCCGTACGAGCTGGGCTGGGCGAGATCGGATACTGCGGCCTCTTGCTCACTCCGCAGTACGGTCCTCGGCAGCGGGTCGAGGCCATCCTCACCGACGCCGTGCTAGAGCCCGACCCGATTCTCACCGAGCCGGTGTGCGACTATTGCTTGGAGTGCGCCAAGGCCTGTCCCCTGGGTGCTATCAGCCTGATCCAGAAGACCACGTACGAGATCAGCGGCAAGGAGACGGTGGTCGGCCAGATAGACCACAGCAAGTGTGCCATCTGCCAGAACGGGGCCCGCCCCAACCGGTACCACAAGGATGCTCCGGCGGACAGGACGGCGGCAGTGTGCACCCGTACCTGTGTGGCCCATCTAAGCGCCACTGGCCGGTTGGCGGATACACCGCGCCTGCCGTTCCGTCGTCGTGACCCGTGGACTCTCCTGCCCCACAACATATGGAGCCTGGACAGGCGGAGGAATATCGAGTGAAGGAGCTCACCAGCCAGGCAGTCAAGGAGTTCGCCCTCTCGCGCGGACTCGACCTGTGCGGCATAGCCAACATCGAGCGCTTCCAGGACGCGCCGGGGCGAATGCACCCTGCCGGCATCCTGCCCGAGGCCAGATCCGTTATCGTGGTGGGCAAGCGCATCCTGCGAGGGGGCTGGCGCGGCATCGAAGAAGGCACCTACTGGCCCACCTACACCTACTTCGACTATCACGGCCTGCTCAATACCTACTTCATCCAGCGCCCGCTCTACGATCTGGCCTGCTTCATCGAAGATCACGGCTGGGAAGCGGCGCCGCACTACTCCGGAGTGCCGGAGACGCAGCCGGACATCAAGCCCCTTCGCCCCGGACAGCCGGCGCCGGACGTGCAGCTGGCGATCCGCATCGCCGCCCTGGCGGCGGGTCTCGGTGAGATTGGCTGGTCCAAGGTATTCCTGACCAGGCAGTTCGGCCCCCGCCAGCGCTTTCACGCCATCATCACCGATGCCCCTCTGGAGCCGGACCCCCTGGTGCCGCCGGGCACCATCTGCGATCGGTGCATGGAGTGCGTGCGCGGCTGTCATCCCGGTGCCATCCCTCACCTGCGCGAGAACAAGACGGTTCAGATCAGGATCGAAGACTACACCTACACCTGGGGCGACATCCAGCTGGGCAAGTGCGCCCTGAGCTATCACGGCGCCGACGCCACCATGTCTCCCTTCATTCACAAGTCGCTTCCGGGCTGGAACTTCGACGTGTCGCAGCAGCAGGTGGGCGAGGAGGTCGGCTACAAGCTGGCCTGGACCCTCTCGACCTCCAAGTGGCGGGCCACCAAGCAGTTTCCATCGGGCTACCTCATCGAGGGGCACGCCAAGCTCCAGGAGTGGGGCATCGCCGGGAGTTACGGGGTGGAGGGCTCGCGCGGATGCATGCGTAGCTGCTTCAACCACCTGGAGAAGACCGGCCGCATCGAGCAGACGTTCGCCGGGGGCGAGTTCATCAGGCGGCCGCGCTGGGCTCTACCGGTACAGGTGGACCCGAACCAGCAGGGGACCCGCTAGAACGCCGTTGCCGTCCTAGAGGGGCCAGAGCCAAGGAGGCCTCGCCAGTTGCGGCCAGATTCCACAGGTACTGGCCCGACAGGGGGCTCTCCTGTCCTGAGGTGGTGCGCCCTCCGCCCGCTCGTCCGCTGCTTAGGCGCCCCGGCGCCGAGACGGGACCCAGCACATACGGGTGAGTCGAGGGTCGCTCGGCGGGGGGCGTGCCATGAGCTGTGCCGCCTCTCGCTCTCATTCCGAGCCTTCCGGGGGCGATGCCCGTGCCCCTCGCTGGGCACCTTCAGTATGCCGCCTCTCGCTGTGATTCCGAGCCTTCCGAGGGCGATGCCCGTGCCCCTCGCTGAGCACCTTCAGTATGCCGCCTCTCGCTGTCATTCCGAGCCTTCCGAGGGCGATGCCCGTGCCCCTCGCTGAGCACCTTCAGTATGCCGCCTCTCACTGTCATTCCGAGCCCCGCAGGGGCGAGGAATCTCCGGGATTCGGGGGTAGTAGACCCCTCGCTGGCGCTCGGGGTGACAGGTGGCTTGCCTCTGGGGCGGGCCCGCGCTGCTCGTACCGGCGCCGAGCCTGCGCCGCTCGCTCGGGGTGACAGGTGGCTTGCCTCTGGAGTGGGCCCGCGCTGCTCGTACCGGCGCCGAGCCTGCGCCGCTCGCTCGGTGACAGGTGGCTTGCCTCTGGGGCGGGCCCGCGCTGCTCGTACCGGCGCCGAGCCTGCGCCGCTCGCTCGGGGTGACAGGTGGCTTGCCTCTGGGGCGGGCCCGCGCTGCTCGTACCGGCGCCGAGCCTGCGCCGCTGGCGCTTGGGGTGACAGGTGGCTTGCCTCTGGGGCGGGCCCGCGCTGCTCGTACCGGCGCCGAGCCTGCGCTGCCGCTCGCTCGGGGTGACAGGTGGCTTGCCTCTGGAGTGGGCCCGCGCTGGCCGGGTGATCGTTGCGGTCGCTGCTGCCAGCTCCCACTACTGTGCGAGGGGTCGGGCTAGACCACACCCCTCTCCCGCAGGCGCGCTACTTCCTGAGAAGGAATCCCCAGCAACTCCCGTAACACTTCCTCCGTGTGCTGCCCCAGCCTCGGAGCTGGGCCGGCTATGGCCCCCGGAGTATGCGAGAGCTTGATGGGCACGCCCGCCATGCTCATAGGCCCAACCTCTGGATCCATCACCGTCTGGATCATCTCTCGCGCCAACACTTGCGGATCAGTGGCCAAGTCGGCCACGGTGTTTATGGGCCCGCAAGGGATGCCTTCGCGCTCCATGTTCTCCAGCCACCAGGCAGTAGGATGGCGACGGACTATCTCGGCCACCAAGGGCTCGAGCTCGGCGTGGTTGCAGGTGCGGAGATCGTTGGTGCGGAATCGCGGGTCCTGGCACAGCCCATCGCTTCCTACGACCCGGCAGAAACGTTCCCAGAGCTGATCGTTGCCGATGGCCAGAACTACCTGCCCGTCGGCGGTATCGAAGGCTTGGAAGGGCGTGATGCTGGGGTGTCGGGTGCCCAGCCGCCCCGGCACCTCGCCGCTGACGAAGTAGCGGGCCAGAGCGTTCTCCAGGATAGCCACCAGGCAATCGAGCATGGCGATGTCTACCATCTGTCCTTGGCCGGTGCGTTCTCGGTGGTGGAGCGCTCCCAGCACTCCGATGACGGCGCAGAGCGCCGCCGTCAGATCGGCGATGGAGACGCCTACTCGGGCCGGTGGGCCGCCTTCTTCGCCGGTGATGCTCATGATGCCGCCCATGGCCTGGACCACGGCGTCGTAGGCCGGGCGACGGGAGTAGGGGCCGGTGTGCCCAAACCCGGAGACGGTAGCGTAGATGAGCCGAGGGTTGATGGGGCGCAAGGATTGGTAGTCCAGCCCTAGCCGCTCCATCACCCCGGGCCGGTAGTTCTCGAGGAGAATGTCGGCCTTCTCGGCGAGCCGCATGAAGATGGCCTTGCCCTCCGAGGTCTTCAGGTTCAGACTCAGGCTGCGCTTGCCTCGGTTCACGCTGGCAAAATAGGCGCTCACCCCATCGCGGAAGGGACCGAAAGCGCGGGCGTCGTCTCCCCGGCCGGGCATCTCCACCTTGATGACTTGGGCGCCCAGGTCGGCCAGAAGCATGCCGGCGAAGGGACCGGCTAGCACGCGGGTGACGTCCAGGACGAGCAGGTCCGTGAGCGGACCGCGGGACGAGGTCAACTACACCTCCGGAATAGCCATGTTGACGGTGGCATCAAGGGTAGGAGGGCAGCCGGACGCTGTCAAAGGACGCTGGCGTCACCCGATGCCTCTTGGGGATCAGATGCGGCGCGGCTCGACCTCGGTGGTCTCCCCGTCGCCGAGATGGTGCCCCAGAGGCCAGCGGTCGAAGCGCCACTGCTGACCACAGGGGCACTGCACCGTTGTCCCCGGAGTGGAGGGCTCCTCCAGCGGGCGGCCGCAGTCGCACTCCCACCACTCCCCCTCGGCGGTGGCGACCAGGCAGTTGAGGTGCTCGTAGGCCCCCCCCGAAAGGGCGTCGGGAGAGCAGCCATCATCGCAGCTCTTTCGAGCGCATCCGTCGGGGCAGGGGTTACCTCGGTTCGAGGCCGTCATGAAGGCAGTATGCCGCGAGCCCGCGTCGGAGGCAAGCTGCCCTCTGGGCGGGTTCTGAGGCCGTCAAGGGCGCGGGCTTCACCTGGGGTGCTGGCGCCGCGTCCACAGGGCTGGTCACCGTGGTTTGCGAGCACTGCGTCGCGTGCTACACTAACTCACGTGGAGGGACGAGTGGAGAAGCAGAACGTTACCGTCTCCGTTCCCAAGGACGTCCTGCGGAAAGCGAAGCTGCTCGCGGAACGACGCCGAATGTCGCTCTCAGCCCTGATAGCCCGCTTTCTGGAGCAGTTGGTCGAGGACGACGAGGAATACGAGCGTGCCCGGCAGCAGCATATGGAACTGATGGAGAGAGGTTTCGACCTCGGCACCTACGGAAAGCCTCCTGCATCTAGGGATGAGCTACACGAACGCCGCTAGAGGCTTTCAGTTCGTAGATACTAACGTCCTGGTCTACGCACATGACCCGACTGCTGGGGCCAAGTACGAACGGGCTCGGCAACTGGTCAGTGGCCTCTGGGAAGCCAGGGAGGGTTGCTTGAGCGTGCAGGTGCTGCAGGAGTTCTACGTTACCGCAACGCGTAGGACCGCGCGATTGCTCTCTCCCACGGATGCGGCCAAGGTGGTCTCGTCTCTGTCCTTCTGGCGGGTCCACAGGCCCAGTGCCAGTCACGTCTTGGCCGCCATTGACCTGAGCCAGCAGTACTGCATCTCCTTCTGGGACGCCATGATCATCGTGAGCGCCGCCCGCCTACGCTGTAGCACTCTCTGGACCGAGGACCTCAATCACGGGCAGACCTACGACGGCGTGAGGGTTCTCAATCCCTTCGCCACGCCCGCGGCCTGATCCACCCTTCCACGCTGTCCCTCACGGGTTCGGTACCGAGGACGCCCCCATGGCCTGTCTGCGCCTCAACCGTTCCTCGCTCCCTCGATCCTGATCTGCCGTAAGCTCTCCCGCACCCGTTCGGCCAGCTCGGATACGATCTCTTCCAGAAAGATGGAGCCCGCCTCGGAAGTGGCGTAGCGAGGGTCGGACTCGGTGCGCACCGTGTGCTGGGGGGTGGGCCGGCCGGAGAAGGTGGGACCGTCCACCACCGCCCAGTCCACGTTGCGCAGGGGATAATCCAACGCCGGTAGGCGATCCAGGTCCACCCGGGTTGGGTGCAGAGCCAGCATGGCCGAGGTCTCGTAGATATCGGCGTGACCGGCGGCGGTGGTCGGGGTACCCGTCTCGTCCTGCTCTTCTGGGAAGGGCAGGAGCACCTCCACTCGGGCCTCGGTCCTGGCGCTGAAGAGCGCTGCCAGGCGGTGTAGGGTAGCGATCTGGTTCTCGGCCCCGTGCCCGTTGACGATGGCGATCAGGCGGTAGCCCAGCTCCACCAGGCGGGACAGCGCCTCTCGCACCATCAGGGCGAAGATCTCCTCCGGGTAGTAGGGACTGGGGAGCGCATTGGCGGGGAAGTCCATGCCCACCACCCACTCATCGCCCTGGAAGCCGATGTCGCGCAGCATCTCGGGACGCCGCTCTCGCTCCGTGCCACAGAAGATGCAGGGGTGTACCACCCCGCCCACTTTCCGAGCCAGCCGAACTGCCACCTCGTGGGCTAGAATGACGTCTACCCCGAGGGGTAGGTGGGGCCCGTGCCACTCGATACAGCCGGTGGGGAGGAACACCAGGGGGCGATGGTTACGCTCTGCCAGGATCTCGTCCGGCCTCAGGTACTCAAGTCGCGTCTCCCGATCGGGCTCACTCAGCACGGTCCCCTCCTCTCGGCTCTTCCGTTTCAGTGGCACGGGCGAGATTGGCCGAAGCGCTCGCCTGGCCGATCAGTGTCAATGCCTCCTCCAGAGTTGGCTGTGCCGCCGTGCCACCGGCGGCCCGGGCCGATAGGGCGCCGCAGGCGCAACCAAGTTGCAGGCTCCGCTGCAGACTCCAGTGGTGCAGGAAGCCGTACACCAGGCCAGCGTTGAATGAGTCTCCTGCTCCAGTGGTATCCACCACGCGGACCGGATAGGACTCACAAGCAGCGCGCTCATTGCCAGTGGCGGCGATGGCCCCCCGCCTCCCCAGCTTGATTGCCACTAGGGGCACTCGCTCAGCGAGCACCGCCAGCGCCTCCTCTGGGCTGTCCGTGCCGGCTATGCGGGGCGCCTCCTCCTCATTGGGCATGAAGACGTCCGCCCCCGCTAAGGCCCGGGTGACGGCACCGTCCCACTGCTCCTCTGGGTCCCACCCTGTATCGAGGGAGGTAGTGCAGCCTAGACGGTGGGCCCGGGCGAAGAGGCCTTCCAGGTCTGGCAAGAGCCGTCTCTGCAGGAAGGCAGAGCTAACGTGCAGGTGACGGGCCGAGCTCAGGTGCTGGTCGAGCACCTCGTCGGCGCGCAGCTCAGCGATGGCACCGGCGTAGGTGAGCATGGCCCGGTCTCGGGGCTCGGAGAGGCTCACAGTGATGCCCGTCTTGGGCTCATCCACCCGGTAGACGGCTTGGATGTCCACTCCGCGCTCCTGCATCCCCCGGAGCATGAAGTCGCCGAAAGCATCCTTCCCCACCTTACCCACGAACGCCACTCTCAGACCCAACCGGGCGGCGCCGCAGGCGAAGATGACGGAAGAGGAACCCATGGTCAGGGTGGCGTCGGCTACTAGCTTCTCTCGACCGAACTCCGGGCGAACCGTTTCCCCCGTCAGGATGAGGTCCACGTTGATCTCACCCGCCACAACTACATCGAACTCGCGCGTTGCGGCCATCGCCTCTCCCGCCGGTGCATCGCCGGAAGATAGGACGTCCCCCCAGCCCTGGCGGGGCGAGTCTAGCGCCGGAGCCCCGCTTCCGTCAAAGGCGACGGGCTTGCCAAGAGTAATTGCTACCGCTACAGTCAACATCTGCCGCGTCCCGGCGTCTGCTGGCAGGAAGGGTCTGGCCCAGCTGTCGAGCGGACCAGGGTATGCCCGTCATCCTCCTGTCGAGGGCGCGGAGAAGAACGCCGATCGAGCGAGCTGAGCGTGAAGGACAGAGAGAAGGACCGTTACGTACTGGAGCAATTCATCGCCATCTTCTGCCAAGGCAAGCACCACACTAGCAGGGGCACGCTCTGCCCGGAGTGTGCGGACCTGCTGGCTTACGCCGAGGAGCGCCTGAGGCGCTGCCCCCACGATCCCAAGCCGGCCTGCAAGCACTGCCCCATCCACTGCTACCGGCCTGCCTACCGGGAGCGCATCCGCGAGGTGATGCGCTACTCTGGCAAACGGCTCATCCTCAAGGGCCGTCTGGACTTGCTGCGCCACTACTTCCTGTAGGCCCGATCGCCGGGAGGCTTCACCGCCGAGAGCGCCGAGAGCGCAGAGAGAACGCCGGGGGGAAGCGGGTAGAGCAGACCCTCTCAAGGGGCTGGTGAGGAACTGGAGCATATGTCTTCCCTCCGTTTCCTCCGCGGTCTCTGCGGTCTCGGCGGTGAAACTCAGGCGCTGAAGCGGATCTGAATGACGTCGCCGTCCTGCACCGGATAGTCGCGGCCTTCGGCTCGGAGCAGGCCCCGCTCCCGAGCGGCTGCGACCGATCCGGCCGCCCTCAGGTCCTCGAAGGCGATCACCTCGGCCCGAATGAAGCCTCTCTCCATGTCGCTGTGTATTCTGCCGGCTGCGCGCACCACCGAAGTGCCTCTCTTGATCTCCCAGGCCCGCACCTCGCGCCCACCCACTATGGTGAAGAAGGTCACCAGACCCAGAAGATCAAAGGCCACCCGCACCACCGTCTGCAGGCCCGATTCGCTCAGGCCCAGCTCCTGGCGGTACTGGCGTGCTTCTTCTTCGGTCCAGTCGGCTAGGTCGGCCTCCAGCCGGGCACAGATGGCCACCACCGGCACGCCCTCCTCTCGCGCCCGCTCCTCCACCGGAGAGACCACCTCGGCCACTCGGTCGAGCTGATCCTCTCCCACGTTGACTACGTACATGCGCGGCTTGTTGGTGAGGAGGAACAGCCCGTCCAGCAACGCCTGCTCCTCTTCGCTTCTAGGGAGAGACCGGACCTTCTCTCCCCTGTCCAGGTGCTGCTGGAGGCGCCCCAGGAACTCGACCTGGGGGGCGTGCTCCCGTGGCTTGGCCTTCGCCTCTGCTCGGACCCGCTCTAGCCGGCGCTCCACCGTACCCATGTCGGCCAGGATGAGCTCGGTCTCCACCACCTGTATGTCTTCCAGCGGGTCCACCGTGGAGGATACATGGGGGATCTCGGGGTCCTCGAAGGCACGCGCCACCAAGGCTATCGCGTCCACGGTGCGAATGTGGTGCAGGAACTGATTGCCCAGGCCCTCGCCCCGATGGGCGCCTCGAACCAGGCCGGCGATGTCCACGAACTCCACCGTGGCCGGGACGGTTCGCTCCGGGCGGACGTGCTCAGCCAGCCAATCCAGGCGCTCATCGCGGAGGGGCACTACCCCCACGTTGGGGTCAATGGTGGTGAAGGGATAGGCAGCCACCTGTGCCCCTGCTTGGGTGAGGGCATTGAAGAGGGTGCTCTTGCCTACGTTGGGCAAACCGACGATCCCGATCTGCAGGCTCACCTGGTGCCTCTCTTTCGGGTCTCACCGCAGAGGCCGCCGAGAACGCAGAGAGGAGGCGAAGGAGCAGATGGGAGACAGCCCGATTCCTGCTCCTCGTGCGTCCTCAACGACTGCCTCACTTCTCTTGCTCTTCGTTCCTCGGCGCTCTCTGCGGGCTCTGTGGTGGATCAGATCCCCATGGGCGCTTCGTGGCGGGGGAGCCAGAGACAGAACCGGCTACCTCGTCCCAGTTCGCTCTCCACCCACACTCGTCCCCCGTGCCAGTCTGCCACCGCCTTTACGATAGGCAGGCCCAGGCCGTATCCGCTCACGGCCTGTACTTCGGATCGGTCCACCCGGTAGAACCGGTCGAAAATGCGCATCTGATCAGCGGGGGCAATGCCGATCCCAGTATCACTGACGGCCACCAGCACTCCCCCTTGCTCATGGAGCACTTGGATGCCGATGGTTCCCCCCTTGCTGGTGTACTTGACGGAGTTATCTATCAGCGCGGTCAGGGCACGGATGAGCAGGTTGCGGTCGGCCTCCACCAGGGGCGGATTGGGCGGCAGGGACAGACGGATGTTGTGCTCGCGCTTCTCGATCTCCGGACGTAGCGATGCCAAGGCTGCCTCGATGGCACCGGCCACGCTACACCGTTCCAGGTGCGCCCCTTCGCCCCGTTCGATGGTGTTGAGGTCCACCAGGCAATCGAGCATTCCAGAGACGTGATCCACGTTGCGGATGATACGCTCGACGAAATCCTGCTGCTGGGAGTTGAGGTCTCCCACTCGGGGGATCATGCTGGCGTAGCCGCGCAGGAAGGTCAGAGGCGTGCGCACGTCCCGGGACAGGTTGGCCACGAAGTCGGCCTGAGCCTGCTCCCTCTGCTTCAGCTCGGTGACGTCCCGCATGACTATGACCCGGCCGCCGCTCCCGCCGTCGTCCAGGGTGATGGGCGAGACTGCTGCGGACAAGGTGGCGCCGCTGTCGAGGTGCAGCTCGCGGGTGAGGCACGACTGGCTGAGCGGCATCTCCAGCAGCATGCGGAGCGACGGATCGCGCACGACGTCCCGGGCTGGCGTCCTCTTGCGTGAGCGCTCCAGCCCCAAGACCCGCTCGGCCGCCGGGTTGGCCAGCACCAGCCGCCCTTCCTGATCGGCCACCACGATGGGGTCCGAAGTACTGGCTAGGATGGCGCGTAGGCGCCCTCGCTCGCTCTGGGCCTCGGTGAGCAACCGGCTATTCTCGTACACCACGGCCGCCTGGGCTCCCAAAGTGGAGAGGAGGCGGTAGTCCTGCTCGTCGAAGTGGCGGCGATCGGCGTAGAGGACCCACATGACGCCTACGTCCCTCTCTCCGGCAGCCAGCGGCAGGCAGATGGCCGACCGCACATCGGTGGCCAGGGCCTTGCCGGAGACACCGCGGAAGTAGCGGGCCACGCTGCGCACCGGGATGGGACGGTGATGGCGCCTGGCTTCGCGGGCGATCGGCTGCATGCCGGGGAGGATGTCGTCCCAGGCATCGAAGTCGCCCTCGCGCGCTACCGGCTGGCCGGGGCCAGGCTCGTCCAGGCAGACGCAGGCCGCCGCCGCTTGGGTGCCGGTGATAGCCGCCCGGAGGATGGGGCGAAAGGACCAGGCGTAACTGGCGGAGACGGAGCGGCTTACGTCCAGGAGCATGAGCAGGTCGGTAAGCCGACGGTGGAGCGAGAGGCGCATCTCCTCGAAGGAGCGGCCGAGGTGGCCGATCTCGTCGTGACCGCCGACGTCGGCGGCCACGCTCAAGTCCCCGGCAGCGATCTCGCTGGCGGTGGCGGCCAGGCGCATGAGAGGCTGGGAGTACCGCCAGGCCCACCACAGCACCAGAAGAGTGCCGATGGCAGCCAGGGCTATGGTGAGCAGAAGGCTGGGCAAGGCCAGGTCCAGCGCCAACCCGAGCACAACCTCGCTGGGGATCTCGATGACCACCTGCCAGGGATAGCCGGCAACGGGCAAGACATACACCAGGTGTCTGACTCCCGCGCTATCGGGGGCGTCGTAGGCGGCCCCGGTGGCCGTGGCGTAGACACGGGCATACTGTGGGCGCGCGTCCCAGACGGCCAGCACGTAGGTGGGATCGGGATGAGCGAGGATGCGGTGCTGCTCGTCCACCACGAACCCGTTGCCGGCGTCTACCGTCCACTGGAGGTCGCCGATGATGTCCTGCCACACCTGGCTACGGGTGGGGCGCATGCGGCCCAAGAGCCGGCCTGAGGGCCCCTCGGGAGATATGAGAGTGATCAACGGGCCCTCAGCGTCCCGGTGCATGGTAGTGACGGCGGCGCTCTCCGGCGACAGGCTCGCCAGGGCCTCTCGCTCCACCGGCGTCAGGCTGACCGGCTCCCCCGAAACAGTCACGGCGGCGACCAGCTCGCCATTCTCGGTCAACAGAAGGGCAGAGAAGTCGCGGTGCAGTTCGAGCGAAAGGCGCAGACTCTGTTCGCGCCGGGCTGGGTCGGCGAAGTCATCGTCGGTCAGGCTGAGGCGCAAGAACTCCTGCCCCTGTTCCAGGGCGCGGGAGAGGCGCTGGGCGGCGCTGCTGGCGTCGCGGGCGGCCTCATCGAAAGCCCAGCGGGTGGCGCTAGAGATGGCGGAGGTCCCCAGTAGGGTAAGCACTGCGGCGAGCGCCAGCCCGGCAGTGGGGACGTACGCGGCCAGAAGCTGGCCGCGGAGGGAGCGGGAGTAGGGGGCGACGCGTGACGCGATGGGGACAGGCCGGCGCAGTCCGGCCAGGTAGAGCACTTGCACCAGGAGGCCAGCCAGGTTGGCCTGGAAGATGAGCGTTGCTCCGGCAACGAGGGACTGATTCCAGGCGGCAAGGAGGCTAGTCAGTGGAGGGCCGAAGGTGGTCGAATGGGCGGCCAGGAAGGTCACCGGTGTGGTGAGCAGGGCAGCCAGGGGGGCGGCCAGCAGCGGCTGCCGCAGGAGGGAGAACAGGCGGCCACGGTAGGACTGAGTGAGGAGGTAGCTCAGGAACACGCCGTAGTAGGCCCCTTCGAGGCAGGTGAGGGGGTTGTGGCTGTACCAGAGCGCCACCGCGGCCGAGCTGGTCAGGCCCACTAGGGCAGCCTCGAGAGGGCGGGTGCGGGCGGCCGCCACCGTCACCGGAACCAGTACCAGTACCGGCACCAGCAGGCCGGCACCGCCGGTCATCCAGGCGTACGAGCCCGGCCAGACGTGCAGCACGGCGACGTGCGCCGCCAGCAGCGCCGGGGGCACCAACGCCGCCGAAGCACCTGCCGGCCAGCGCCGCACTAGGTAACTGCGTCGGGAGTGCAGCAACGCCAGGGCCACTAGGACCACGCTCGCGGCCACGAGCGCGTAGTAGGCGCTGGCTCGGGAAGGCGAGAGCAGCATTGGAGCGCGCCAGGCCTCTATAAGGGTCAGGTGGGCAACTGGGTCCATGACGGAACCGGATCACTCGCAGTTGGCGTTTGCATGAGATGTGGCAGCGGCGCCGAAGGCTGGGCACGCGGATTATAGCAGCCAGGCAGGGGATAGGGAACAGGGGATAGGGAATAGGTTACAGGGGATAGGGAATAGGGAAGGCATGCGAAACCAGTGGCGCCGCCGTCTCTCGACTCCCTACCCCCTGTAACCTATTCCCTATCCCCTGTGACCTGGCCCTTTGACACTGGCAAAACCCGTTCCCTATACTGCTTCACTATGGAACTCATCCTTGCTGTGGACACAGCGACTGCGGTTGCCAGCGTAGCTTTGTGGTCGCCCTACCGCCTGATGGCGGAGGAGACCTGGGCATCGGAGGCTAATCACACCGTCGAGCTCCTGCCCACCATAGCCAGGCTGCTGGAGCGCAGTCACGTGCAGCCTCGGGACCTTTCGGGGCTGGCAGCCACCCGGGGCCCAGGGTCATTCACCGGGGTGCGCATTGGCGTGTCGCTGGTGAAGGGACTCGCCCTGGCTCTGGGCATCCCCCTGGCTACTGTTCCTACCCTGGACGTGATCGCCTATGGGCAGTCGTCGCGGCACCTTCCAGTTCGGGCAGTGATCCAGGCTGGCCGAGGGCGGCTGTGCTGGGCCGACTATCGGTGGCATCGCCGTCGCTGGTCGCAGCAAGGGGAGGTTTCCTTAGGAAGACCTGAGGACCTGGTAGCGAACGTGCGGGGAAGGACCCTCTTCTGTGGTGAGCTGTATGAAGAGGAGGTCACCCTCATTCAGCGGACGCTGGGCCCGGCCGCGGTGGTCGCTTCGCCGGCCGAGGGCCTTCGCCGGGCCGGCTACCTGGCCGAGCTTGCCTACCGGCAACTGATGCGCAACGAAGCCGACAGTCTGACAGTCTCGCCCGTCTACTTGATGCCGGGAGGAGGTGTCAGTGTGTGATCCCGAAGATCTGCCGTGTCCTTACCGTGTCAGGCCCATGGAGCTGGCCGATGTGGACCAGGTAGCGGCGGTGGAGAAGCTGTGCTTCCCCCTACCTTGGCCCCCAGAGACGTACCGGCGGGATCTCCGCTACCACGGGAATACCCACTATCTGGTAGTGGAGCGGATGAGGAATGGCCGGCAGGTGGTCGGATTCTGCGGCTACTGGCTTATTGATGGGGAGGTTCACGTCTCGACTATCGGGGTGCATCCGGAGTACCGCGGCCTGGGCCTGGGGGAGTACCTGCTGGCTCGCATGCTGAGCGACGCCATCGAGCGCCACGCCACCGCGGCAACCCTTGAGGTGCGGGTGTCCAACTCGGTGGCGCAGTGCCTGTATGCCAAGTACGGCTTCCGCGTCACCGGCAGAAGACGTCGTTACTATCGCGACAACCACGAGGACGCCCTGATCATGGAGGTAGAGTCGCTCACCAACGACGGTTACCGTGCCCTGTTCGAGCGCCGGTGCCAGGCGCTGGCAGCCAGGCTGGGTGAGGGAGCACTGGAGAGGATAGGACCACGGGCGAGTGCTGGGTCGGCCTCCGCCGGCTGAGGTGGCCCTCGGGCCCTGCCAAAGCATGAGGAGACGCTGATGCGTCAAGTGCCGGATGACCTGTCCGCGGTACACAGGCAGATCATGAGCTGCACCTGGTGCGATCTGTCCCGGTCCCGAACGCTGGCGGTCCCTGGTGCCGGGGACCCAGAAGCGCGCGTGATGTTCGTCGGCGAGGGGCCAGGGTTTCACGAGGACCGCCAGGGCTTGCCGTTCGTGGGCGCCGCCGGACGTCTCCTGGACCAGCTGCTGGAGGGGATCGGGCTGGACCGGTCGGAGGTCTTCATAACCAACATCGTGAAGTGCCGACCGCCAGGCAACCGCGATCCTCTGCCTCACGAGATAGAGGCTTGCCGCCCTTACCTGGTCAAGCAGGTTGAGCTGATAGACTGCGAGATCATAGTCACCCTGGGTCGGCTGGCCATGGCCCAATTCCTGGGCCCAGGCCTCTCCATCTCCCGTGTTCACGGACAGGCACGACGGCGCGATGGCCGCCTGGTCATCCCCATGCTCCACCCGGCGGCAGCGCTCCGCCAGGAACGCTACCGCCAGGACCTGGAACTTGACTTTGCCGTGCTCAAGCGAGCTCTGGACGAAGGTATAGAGCCCATGCCCGAGAGCCGGGACGACCGGGAACCCCCAGAACAGCTCTCTCTGCTCTGAGGATTCGCCAGCCCGAGGCTTGACCTTGACCGCGGCGGGTTACGCCGAGCTCCCCTCGCGCCGCTCCAGCGCCGTGGTATAGTGCTGCAGCACGTCGCACACGCAGTGACGAAACTCCGGCTCCATGTGCGAGAGAACAGCCGCCAATCGTCGCCGCCGAACCTCCCTGACTTCCTCCAGACGGCGGCGACCCGCGTCTGTGAGCTCGACCAGGACGGAACGCCGGTCATTCGGGTTGTTCACCCGCTGCACCAGCGCCATGTTCTCCAGCCGATCGATGATGCCCGTCATGGTGGCGGAGCACTGGTGAGCCATGTCGGCAATCTTGCCCATACGCTCGCGGCCGCCGTCGAAGGTCTCGATGGCGGATAGAGTCACGTACTGGGGCACGGTGAGGCCGAAGCTCGCCGTCTCGCTGGCGAACTCGCTCTGCTCCGCAACCAGTAGCCGCTGCACCACCTGCTCCAGTTCCCGGGCCTGCTCGGACAACTCGGAGTCCTCACTGCCGCCTAGCACCGCGCTAGCACGCTCTAGTGCCATCGGATCCTCCTCCAGCGATCTCAGCTTCGGCTAGCGAATATATACATCTTGCGCCAAACCGTCAACTCCAAAAAGGAGCTCTTAACTCCTTCTTGCTCGCTCACGTCTGTATTGGGCACGCCAGACCTGCCTCCGCCCGGACCGAGCCGCCCCTCACTCCTTCCAGGCTCTCCTCGGGGAAGCGGCAATCGCCCCGATGGGCCATCACGTCCGGATCCACCAGCAGCCGCGACCAGGACTCCGAGGACGCCCGGGCCAACAGACAGCACCACCCCGCGCCTTCCCCAGGAATGGCCGCCGTGAGGGAAGACGGAGCCCGGCCGTCGCCGGGGAGGCGTGTCGCATCCTTGCCTTGGCCGGCCCCACAGCAGAACCTGAACACAACGACTGCTGCCTCGCGCTCAACCGCACAGGCCGAGGCTAGACTCCTCGCGCCTGAGGCACTGCACCGGCGCCCCAGCTGACGCCGCGGGCTGTCCGCAGTTGATAGGCTCCATGACACTCCTGGTGCCTAGCCGTTTTGGCTCCCTATACTCAGCAGACTGCACCGATTTTAACATGTCTGTCAACAGGCTGTGATCAGCGTCAGGGTGATTGCGTCTTCGCTGGCTCAGGTGCCCGCTTGGGGAGTCCGCGCTCCCAGGCGCGGGTTGATGCGCCCTCCCCATCTCCAAGCAGGGCCCTGGCGCGCGCCCACGCGCGCAGTCTTCAGCGATCTGGGGCGGCCGAGGCAGGAGATGCAATCGCCCTGCGTCAGCGCCCAGAGGAGTCAGGGTTTTGGCACGGAAAGTGAAGCCCTCCTAGGGGCAACTCAAGGCTGAAGGGCCAGAACTAGGAGGGCTTCATGGCAGGCGCAGCAGAACAGGAACTGGCAGTAAGACAGATCATGGCTGGTGTTGAGGAGCGAGTCAAGGCCATGTTGGAGCATGCCGAGCAGCAGCCTGAGGCGAGCCTGGGCGAGCTAGAAGAAGAGATATCTGAGTTGGGCAGAGTCTGCATTGCCGGAGTGCTGGAGGTGGCCACGGAGGGTCGGCGCCAGGCTGAGGAGCAGCTTGGTCTGCTAGGGCTTTCTCAAAGTCGAACCAGCGTTGGGCGAGCTGCCACGTGGCGCTGGCCAGCAACCACGGCCGGCCAGCGAGCAGGCGAGGAACAGAGGCGATGCAGCATCCGATAGCGCCCAGACTGGCTCTGATAGGCATCTCTGGTCGCTTGCCATAGGACTTTGAGAAAGCCCTGTTGGTCTGCTACGTCGTTGACAGTGAACTAGCCTGAGCCTATAATCGCTGCCTTGACCATGGGTTTGGGGGGATCCCCGGTGGCGGTACCGGTACCGGCGACCCAACTGGAGGATGAGAGTTATGCTGGCAATCAGCATCAAGGCGAGAGACGTAGAACTTACTGACTGGCTGGAGAACTACGTTGAGAACAAGATCGGGAAGATGGACCGCTATCTACCGGTCTTGACTGAGGCCAGGATCGAACTTCGCTACGAATCTATCCGCGACGCGTCGAGCCGGTACGTGGCCGAGGTCACGTGCTGGGGCGGAAAGGTCACCATTCGGGGTGAAGAGCGGGGACCGGACGTGACTGCAGCCATAGACTCGGTAGTGGATGTCCTGTACCGCCAGATAGTGCGATACAAGGGAAAGCGGTTCGCCCGCACTCGCCAGGCGGTGGCCGAGGCTCAAGCGCGCGAGGAAGCTCGCGCCGAGGCTCGGCTGGAGGCGGAGCGGCTGGCCATGGAGATGGGAGAGGCGCCCCCGCTGCCTGAGGACCTGGTGAGCGAGTTGGCCGAGGAGGAGCCTTCGCCTATCGTCCGGGTCAAGCGTTTCACGCTGCAGCCGATGGACGAACAAGAGGCCATCGAGCAGATGGAGCTGCTGGGGCACACCTTTTTCGTGTTCTGGAATGCCAACAACGGCCGGGTCAACGTAGTCTATCGCCGGTTAGATGGGAACTACGGCCTGCTTGACCCAGAGCTGGCCTGATACCGATCGGAACTGATGACGCCGGGCCCTGGGGATGGAGCCCGGCGCTTCTCTTGTGTGGGAGCCGCGAACGGGCGACGGCCTGCCGAGCGTAAGGTCGGGCCGCGCCTCTTGGTGAACCCGCTCCTTTCGGGAGGTCTGGTGCCCCGCCCTACCGCCATAGCTGTCATGTTCGGCTACTCCGATGCCAATGACGTCCGGCGCCTGGTGCAGGAGGCTCGCCTGGCAGCCACCGAGGATCTGCTTGGGCGGGTGGCGGCCTGTGGGTGGGACCGAGTCATCTTCTGCTCCAACCGGCCTGACGCCCTCGAGGCGCCTCCCTCTCTGGTTCTGGAGCGCATCTCTAGCACTAGCGATCCCTTTCACTTTGGGCGAGAGATACAGAGCCTGGTGCAAAGGTGTGGGCTGGAGGACCACGGCGTTCTCTACGTGGGTGGAGGTCTGCCCTTGCTGACGGCGGCCACGATGGAGCTAATGCGCGGCTACTTGGCCGAAGGCAACAATGTGGCCATCACCAACAACATCCATTCCTGCGACTTCATCGGGTGGTCCCCCGGTGCCGCCGTGGGGCGGATCGTCCCGCCAGACACCGACAACGACCTGGCATGGCAGTTGCGACGCGCCGGGGTGGAAGTCACCGAGTTGCCTCGCAGCGCCGAGACCACGTTCGACGTGGACACTCCCACGGATCTGGCCCTGCTGTCGCTCGCCCCAACCGTAGGGCCACGGATGGCGGCGCTCCTAGCTCGGGCACCGATAGAGCGGGTGCCCCTTCAGGGGCTGATGGCCGTGCTGCGCTCCTTCGACGATACGGTGCTGTGCTACGGGCGCATATCGCATCACTCTTGGGCCTACTTCGCCCAGCGAGCCGCCTGCCAGACTCGGATCATCAGCGAGGAACGCGGCATGCGAGCCAGCGGCAGGCTGGCCCGGGGAGAGGTGCGCTCTCTTCTAGGCTTCCTGGCTGACCAGTCGGGCTTTCCCGCCACCTTTCGCATGCTGAGCCAGCTGGCCGGAGGGCTGATCCTGGACACGCGGGTGCTCATGGCCCACTGTCGCCAGTGGCCCTCGACGGAGGACCGTTTCAATGCCGACCTGGGCCGGGTGGAGGAGGTACGGGACGCATGGCTCCGGGATATGACCCAGGCGGCCCTAGACTGCGGGGTGCCTGTGGTGATGGGAGGGCACTGCCTGGTCTCCGGCGGGCTGTACCTCCTGGGCGATGCCGTGGGTCCAAAGGAGATACCGCTGGCGTGAGGGAAGTCCTTTTCGTCTGCAAGGGTAACACCTGCCGCTCCCCCATGGCGGCGGCTCTCTTCCGGCAGATGGTAAGATGCCATGGCCACAGCGATCGGTTGCGGGTATGCTCGGCAGGCATCTGGGCGGTTGAGGGGCAGCCGGCGACGGCGGAGGCGCAGAAGGTGATGCAGGAGAGGGGTCTCAGCCTGGCGAGCCACCGGGCTCATAACCTGACCGCTGCCGACGTCCGACGCGCAGGGGTGATCGTCGCTCTGGAGCGCAGCGTGGCCGAGGCCATCGTGATCGAGACTCCGGAGGCGGCGGGCAAAGTGCACACCCTGGGGCAGTTGGCCGACGATCCACGAGACGTGGAGGATCCCATCGGGCAGCCGCTCGAGGCGTACCGCCACACGGTGGAGGACCTCCAGGGCATGCTACAGCGGGCCTACGGGAGAATCATGACGCTCCTGGCGCTACCCCTCTAGGCGCCAGGAAGCCGGCGGGTATCTCGAGGTGCTACCGTCCGGCCCACCGCACCCGGAGGAGGAGATATGTTCATCTTCGACTCACACGCGCACCTCAAGCATGGGGATGCCCGCCGAACCGAATACACCGCCGAACAGGTCATCTATGCCATGGATGGGGCGGGCATCTCGCGATCGGTGGTGTTTGCCATGGCCACCACCACCAGGCGCGCCGGTGAGATGGCGGCCGAGGCGGCTCGGCGTTACCCCGATCGGCTAGTGCCCTATGCCTACGCTCTACCCCACTACGAGCGCGCCGTGGCCGACGAGCTGGAAGCGCAGATTCGTGACTGGGGCTTCCGCGGTATCAAGCTTCACGTAGGCGAGTGCTCTCTGGCCGGGTACGTATCCGATCCCGTCTTCGCCCTGGCTGGACGATATGGCGTGCCGTGCCTGGTGGACTTCGGGGGCCGGCTAGAGACTTGCCGGGAAGTGCTCCAGGCCCATCCGCACACCAACGTAATCATAGCCCACTTCGGGCGCTACCTGAGCGAGGATGCACTGCTGCTCGACAGTTTCATCGGGCTGGCAGAGACTTACCCCAACGCCCTGTTGGACGCCAGTGGCGTGGTGCTGGGCTCCAAGATAGAAGAAGCGGCGCGTCGAGTTGGAGCAGAGCGCATTCTCTTTGGTACCGATGGTCCCCACACTCTGGGCCACGCGTCAGCAGAGGGGACAGTCGCGTATGCCCGGGCCGCGATCGAGCGTATCGAGGCGTTGTCACTGGACTTGCCGGAGAAGGAGGCTATCCTGGGGGGCAACATCGCCCGCCTGCTCGGTGTCTGAGTTTGGCTGGGCGCGGCATTGATGCCGTGCGCACAGAAAGAGTAGGGCATTCATACGGCAAAGGCGCTTGTAATCGCCTCGCAGTGTGAGTAGAATTGAAGAGGGCGCGAGGCTTTGTGCCGTCTCAAGGTGCCTGGGTTCGTTGCACCTGACCTTTGCGTCGATCGTCGGCGCGTCCGTCAGCCATTGGTCATCGTGGTTGCCGTTCCCCACGGCGACAGGCACAGGAGAAAGACGCCATGATGAGATGTACGTCTCGGCATTTGGGCTGGCTTGCAGCCCTGCCGCCATGGCGCCTGCTGGCCTCGCCGCGTCTCGAGCAGTATCCCCCAGAAGCATCACCTCGAACCGCCCGCGACCTAAAGGTACCGAGGTCAGCGGCGCGGACGGCGCCAAATCCACCTGAAAGGAGGCAGCCCCGTGGACGAGCGGAAGCTTGCACTCCCGGGCTGGACGCGGGTTCTCTACCTGCTTCCGCCCTGGGCGGCGTCCGACTCAGGCGCGCGGCCCACGGGCCCACCGGTACTGCGTGTGCCGGACTACCGTGGTTGCGTCTGGGCTAGAGCCCGCCCTCCGTGAAAGCCGTAGCCCCCTTCCTTTTCATCGCGGCTTCCTGTTTTGTTCGTACTGAAGGAGAATGCACGATGAGGAAATGGGTGCTACGGTTGTTGGGTCTTACCCTGGTGATTGCGTTGTTCCTGGCCGGGGCAACGACAGTCATGGCCGCGGGATCGGAAGGCCCTACGCCGATGGGATCCGCCGACATAGAGATAGACGTTCAGGAGACTGGCGACTGGGTCCTCCGGTTGGGGACCATGGATGTCGGCCTCTCCTCCCAGAACGTAGCCTCTTTGGCCAATAGGTTCGCTCTGGCGCTGCCGCCTCTAGCGGTGGACCAGGCGACCATCAGGTTGGCCACAGACAACGGCATCCAGCATCTTGCTCTGGTCAAGGAAGGCAACGAGACGACTCTGTTCATCAATGGCATACCTTCTACCGCCATCGCCATCTCCGACACGGCAGCGAGCAAGGTAGCCTCGGAGTTCGTCCCGGAGCTGGAGGGCCTTATCTCTTGGCTCAACCAGACGAGCATTGCGGTTGTCGTTCACTTCCCCGTGAGTGAAGTGGCGGAGCGGTACGTTCTGGACCTGGAGCAGAAACTGGCGCCAGCCGGTGAGGCCGGCCCCCGGGCCAACCTGATCGACCTGGGTGCAACGCTCTCCCCTGATGGGCGTCTGATCTCGGTAGGCGGCATCGCGCCGTCGCAGTTGGGCTTCGATCCGGGCATGATTGACATGTCCTGGATGCAGAGCTTCGGAATCGACCGGCTGGGGCTCAACCAGCTTGACCTGGCCGTAGACGCCAATGGCCTCTCGGTGTCCTCCAACGGTGACGAGTGGGTCTCTGTGGCATGGAATGCCGACTACGTGGCCCAGAACGCATCTCAACTGGCCAGTCTGGCCGGGTTCCAGCTGGTTGACCCTAGTCAGCAGATGGTAGACCTGGCTGTGGACTGGCTCAAAGACACTCAGATCCATGTGGGTGCCTACCTGGCCGAGGACTCCATGGAAGGCGCGCCGGTGGTCAGTATCGGGCGCCCCGTGACGGTTTCAGTCCAGGAGAAGGCTCTCTACGTGGAGGGCTTCAGCACCGGTTTCCTGCTGGACGACATCACTCTCGGCTATGCCCAGAAAGTGGGCTCGGCCGCCGTGGCCTGGGACGGTTCAGAGAACCAGCTTCGTCTCGCGATTGGGGATAAGGCTATGCCTTCCCTGATGCTGGATGAGGGCTTCCTAAGCTCCGTCGCCGGTGCCCTAGTGGGGGACATCCTGCCATGGGGCCTGGTAGAGCAGATCGCTAGCGATACCCGGCTCACGGCAGCGTTCGTCTATGAAGACAGTGCACCGGTCAGCCCTGAGGTGCTGAGCTACAAAGTTGCCTACACCGCTCCTGCCGCTCCTCTGGTGACCGATGTGACTGTCAGCCGGGCCGACGGCAGAATCGCCGTACTAGGTGAGGCTCTGCCGCTGGCCGCTCTAGGACTTGATGTATCCGGAACGGTCCAGGCCTACACCACCACCGTGGGAGCCGGCATCGAAAGCTTGGCCCTTGACCTGGGGCCGAGCGGTCTGGGGCTCGGCATCAACGGCAAGTATCTCCGACTGGTCTGGGATCAGGTTACCCGTGCGAATGTCATCGGCATGGGACTGGATATCGCAGGCGAACAGCTGGGCCTGCCAGTCCTCTCCCAGCCCGGTCTCGTTCGCTGGGGCGCTGAGACGCTGATCACGATGCTGAACCAGTTCGATGTCGGAATACGGGTGGGCTTCACCGACGAACCTATACCGGTTGGCTCCATTGAGCAGCTGGTGGGGTTCTTCTTCTAGCCAGTAGGTCCTACCAAAGACAGAGACAGGGCCTCCGCGGTGGCCACCGCGGAGGCCCTGTCAGCTTGACCGCCATGCCCGGTCGGTCTCCGGCACACTAGCGACCGGGCCAGGACCTGGCCAGGTGCAGCTCCGCTCCGCGCCCCCGGATGACCTGATCGCCCTCCCTCCACCTGCGGCTGCGGATGTCGGCCGCCGAGTAGGCGTACACGTAGTCATCGTGGTCCCAGGTATGCATCACGGCGGCGTAGGCAATGGCGATGGCCTCAGGACCGGGCTCCTCGTAGGCGTAGTAACCTCTTAGTACCCCCTCCCACGTGTCCGGGAAGTCGGGGCTGTCAAGGCGCGCCAGCATGGTATCGGCCACCGCCGTCATCCCGTCGGGACCGAGGACGCCAGCTTCGCCTTGCAGCACGGCCGCCACCGCCAGGACCAGCACCATGTTCCTCATAGCGCGTGCTCCCTAAGTGAAGTGTGCACCGGCTCCCGCGCCGGGCTGGGCGCAGAGAGTAGCTTGAGGGGAATCAGAGGGCAAACTACCACACTGCGGGCCTTGACACAGGGCCCGCTTCTCGGGGTGTGCTGCAGCAGCAGCCAGCAAGGGTTCACCGGCCATGGGAGGCCACGGGAAGGGTTGGGCTGCAGGGCATGCGTGTGGCCGACGTGATGGCCCCAGGCTGGTGACCAGGCGCTAGATGCCACCGAGCAAGGGCAGGATCAGCCCCCCTATGCCGCCTGCAAGGGGCCTCCAGTTCCTGCTGTAAGCCCAAGGGGGCAAGGCAGCCATGGGGTGAACAGCCAGGATTGCCATCCCAATCCATGTGGCTCCCCTCCTCTGGCCAGGACGTCTGCCGCTGCGGCGGCCAAGAGGACGCCCGCACTGGATCTGCCCCCAGCCCAGACTTCCCAGAGCGGCCGACAGCTGTAGCAGTAGACGGGTGCCAGGTGTAGGCGCTCGAGCTCTTCTCCTTCATCGAGGCCGGAAGCGGCCTGGGACTGCCTTCTCTTGGAGCGCGGGATGATGACGTAACCCCCCGGCCCAAAGCCTCCTCCCCACGGATGCAGACACCAAGAGGCTCGCCTGGGCCGTGTCTCGTCTCGATATTGGCGCCAATCGCCAGCTCCTCGATGCACCCAGGTCTTTGCCTTCGGAATTCTGGACTTCGGTGCCGATGTTGTACGAGCAGCGGATGAACCGGCTCGATCTGTACAACAGCTGCTTCCGTCGATCTTGCTGACGGGACACGGCGCGGCCCCCCGCGACTGCCCGGGTTAGCGCCAACCGGACGGCCCTGCGGCCGCCTATCCCACCCGAACCGACCGGAGCCACACCGAATCGTCGCTGCGTCCTCGCCATCCGCTCTCCCCTCCGAGGAGAACACGAGGAGCCTGCCTCGAGCGGGGCGGTAGGCCGCCGCGCTAGCCACCGCTGAGCTCATCGACCTCGCGCTCAGTCTCCTAGCGGGCCTGACCCGACCTCTGCTGCCACCGTCGGACCAGCTGATCGCCACGCCCCCCAACCCGGTCGAGCTCATCGTCGGTGATGTCGCCCCACGCCTCTTTGATCCTGCCGCGGATCTGGAGCCAACGACCCCGACCCCATCTTCCGACATTGCTGCCTCCCAGCTAGCGCCTGGTCGGCGAAGTGCCTGCCGGGCTGGTGGAGGGAGTTCCGGGCTGCCACGTATCGTGCTGGCTCCGACACTATCCGCCGCCGTCGGGGCCTGTCCGGCTCCGACTTCTGCACCGGGATTATAGTGGCCAACCCGTTAACTCCGGATTAACGCACAATCAGAAGTACATAGGAGGGTAGCGACGCGGCTAATCGGCGAGTGTGGGTATGAGTTGTGATAGTGAACGAGGGACAGAAAGTATGCGGAGTAAGCTAGGTCAAGTGCGAGGCTGGCTCCGCAAATGCGGCAGCGAGGAGGAGAATGGGCTCCGCCAGGGTGTGTTGGGCGGATCCTTCAGGGGACGGCGCCTCAGGCGGGGGCTATGCGGGCAGGAAGAAGAAAGCCATAGCCGTGATGAGGTAGACCGCCAGCAGTTGGGCCCCCTCCACCCAGTTACTCTCCCCGTCCCCGGCGATGAGGGCGGTGATGAGGGTGGCACCGAACAGGGCCACGATCTCGAAGGGGGTGAACACCAGGTCCAGCTGAGTGGGCCCCAGAAGCAGACTCCCGTATACAAGTAGAGGCGCCACTAGCAGGGCGATCTGCATGGACGAACTCAGGCTGATGGTCATGGAGAGCTCCATCCTATCGTTGGCGGCCGCTGTGATGGCCACGAAGTGCTCGGCAGCGTTGCCCACGATGGGGATGATGATGATGCCGATGAAGAACTCCGACAGGCCCAGGAGGGCGGTCGTCTCCTCCACCGCCCCCACCATTATCTCGCTCAGCCAGGCGATGGCGGCTGTGCTGAGTACCAGGACTACGAGCGAAGCCCGCACTGGCCAGTGGTGCCCGGTGTGCACGTCTTCCCTGCGCGGTTCGGCACTGCGGAGGCTATGCAGCACGAATAGCCCATAGGTGATGAGCATGATCAGGGCCACGCTGTCACTGAGCAGCTCCACCGCGTGGTGATCCGGCTCTATAGCCTGGGCGAACAGAGTAGGCAAGGCCAGAGCAATCAAGGCCAGCGACATCTGCGACGCCGCCAGACCGGCGTGGGTGCGGTCGAAACGCTGGGTGCCGCGGCGAAGGCCACCCACCAGAACAGCGCCCCCCATGATCAGCAGAAGGTTGCCCAGGATGGAACCGGTGATCGAGGCCTTCACCAAGTCCAGCAGGCCGGCTCGCACTGCCATGATGGCGATGATCAGCTCGGCGGCATTGCCCATGGTGGCGTTGAGCAGCCCGCCAACGCGAGGGCCGGCGTGCGCGGCAAGGGCTTCGGTGGAGTCGCCTAACAGCTTGGCCAGGGGTATGATCCCCAACCCGGCCAGCAGGAAGAGCGCCCCGCCGCTCCAGCCGAGGAACAAGGCTAAAATGACTGCCGGCAGCGCGAGCAGGAGCCAGCTAAGGGGAGAGCGAAAGATGTCTCGAGTTACACCTCGGGCCGAATCCATAGTCGCTGATATCCCCGGAGGATGGAGGCCCACCTCTGCGCCGATGGCGTCGGGGCCGGTAGATGATCGTATTCCTGCCCTATCGCGATGGCAACCCGCCGGCGCCCGCTCAGGGTTGGCTCTCAAGGAGCCTATGCGCGCGGTCGAGCAGACTTCTCGGGCTTCTTGGCTCTTTCCCGCGTGGAGCCCGCGGTCCCAGGCGCGGCGCGACCGTGAGAGGGCGGTTCGATGCTCCTGGGGGCTCACCGGCCCCACACCGGGGAGGGGGCCGCGCCAGCCCTTCGGTGGGCACTGGGCCAACTGAGGCTCTGCCACGGCTCGCATGGTGATGGGCCCGGCTGCTGTCCCTTTCCGGCCGCGCGCTGCTGTAGGCGAGGGTGAGGCGCCCCGGACGGCGCTGCACTGCTCCATCAGGAGGGGGCGAAGGACCCAGGGAGAGGAGAGAAGCGCGATGGTGGAGGAGTACAAGCGGATGGCGGCATGGGCAGCGGTGGAGCAGGTGCGGGACGGTATGACCATCGGCCTGGGTGGCGGAAGCACCGCGGCACTGGCGCTGGAGCGGCTAGGCACCCTCCTGCGACAGGGGCAACTCCGGCGGGTGGTGGGAGTGCCCTGCTCGCAGGCGGTGGCCCGTCGGGCTGCTGCCCTGGGCATGCCGCTGGTTGGCGAGAACGAGGTTCGCCCGGTGGACGTCACCATAGACGGCGCCGATGAGGTGGACCCGCAGCTCAATCTCATCAAGGGAGGTGGCGGAGCCCTTCTTCGGGAGAAGATCGTTGCTCAGGCCAGCGATCGGCTGGTTATCGTAGTGGACTACACCAAGCTTTCTCCCGCTCTGGGAACCAAGCGCAGCCTACCGGTGGACGTGGTCCCCTTCGGATGGGCGATTCAGCGGGCGTACATCCGCAGTCTGGGTGGCGAGGCAACCCTCCGAACAGTGCCCGAGGGACAGCCCTTCGTCACTGACGATGGCCATTACGTCCTCGACTGCCGCTTCGGCCCTATCGTGGACCCGGAGGAGCTTGCCGGACTGCTCGCAGCGCGGGCAGGGATAGTGGAACACGGGCTCTTCGTCGGGCTGGCCGACGAGGTGATCTCTGCCGGCCCCGACGGGCTCAGGCGCCTGTCTCGGCCCGGTGGTCTTGGCTCCTAGGCTTCTGTCTGTCGGCGGCCCTGCCTACCTCCTCTCCGGGTCGGCCCCTGGCGTGATCGCCGGCGTACGGTGCCAACCCTGCGGTGGACGCAGGCAGCTGACCGGGCGGGTCTCCGGGCGAAACGCCGGCAGCTGTCGCTCGGCGGCATACCGGGGTCGCGAACGCTTTTGGGGCGCTCTCGCTTCTCGTTCCACTGCTTCCGGGGCGCACCCGTACGGCGCTGGTCTCGTTGACACTCGAAAAGAGCGAGTGCTATAATGGCGCGCGGTCCGGCGGCGGTAGAGGCTATCGGGCTGCCTGTCGCTTTGAGCCCAGAGAACGTTACCGCGGAGGTCATGAATGAATCGGCCCTGGGAAGCCTTCTGTAAGCTAGGCATAGTGCACTTCATGATCTATCCAGAAGTCATGGGTGGTGAAGGTCCCATTCTGGAGACAGCACGTAAGATAGCTGAGGACGATTTCTTCGAGGTTATGGAGATAGCCCCGGTTAAGGACACCGAGGTGCTGAAGGACCTCAAGGCCTTGGCGGAGTCGGCGCACATGCTCATCGGTTTCGGTGCCCAGCCTGGTCTGCTCAGGAACAAGCTGAACCTGGCGGCGCTAGACGAGGGGGAGCGGGCTAAGGCAGTTGAGAACGTCAAGAGCAGCATTGACCAGGCCTACATGGTAGGGGCGCGCATCCTGGCCCTGCTAGACGGCCCCAACTCCTACCCTGGGGAGGACCGGGTGGAGCAGGCCAAGGATGCCGTGGTGAAGTCCTTGAGCGAGCTCTGCCAGTATGCCAAGGACAAGGCCAAGGCCAACGGCTACACCCTCTATGTCTCAGTGGAGAACTTCGACCAGGACATCGAGAAGAAGTCCCTTCTTGGCCCCACTGCCGTAGCGGCGGAAGTGGTGGGCCGGGTGAAGCAGGAGCACCAGAATATCGGCCTGACCGTGGACCTGAGCCACCTGCCCCTGCTTCGCGAGAGCGCCGAGCGGGCGCTGTCTGCAGCTGCCGAGCACCTCATTCACATCCATATCGGCAACGCTATCATGCGAGACAAGCAGCAGGAAGGGTACGGGGACCAGCACCCCGGCTTTGGGGTCCCTGGGAGCGAGAACGACGTGCCCGAGCTGATCGAGTACCTCAAGGCTCTGTTCAAGATTGGCTACTTCTCTAAGAAGCTTCCCACGCCTATGCCTGTGGTCACCTTTGAGGCCAAACCCCTGTCGCACGAGACGCCGGAAGTGGTCATGGCCAATCTCAAGCGAACCTGGCGCGAGGCCTGGGCCAAGCTAGAGGTATAGCGCGTTCCACGGCATTCCATTCGAGCAGCAACGAGGAGGATACACCGATGGCTTACGACCTCAAAGGGTACAAGTTTGACTCTACCGCGTTCTTTACCCGGGAGATGAAGGACTGCATCACCGCGGTGCGGGTGGATCGCCCCAGCATAGTACAGGCGGAGGCCATGGCGCGTCGCCGTCGCTCCACCCTGACCACGAACGGTAAGCTCTGCATCCTAGCGACGGACCATCCTGCCCGACGCGTCACCAACGTGGGCAGCGACACGTTCCTGATGGCCAACCGACTTGGCTACCTGGGCCGGGTCTTGCGAGTGATCGCAGCCAGCGACTTCGACGGGGTCATGGGGCCCACCGACGTGATCGAGGACCTGTTCATCGTCAACTACCTGGTCCGGCAGGGCGGCGGCCCTTCGTTCCTGGACAACAAGGTGATGATCGGCTGCATGAACCGAGGAGGCTTGGCCGGCACCGTCTTCGAGATGGACGACCGCATGACCTCCTTCACGGCGGAGAGCATCGCCCGGCTAGGTCTGGATGGTGCCAAGATCATGTTCCGCCTGGACCCCGACAGCCCGGATTCCCTGGCCACCATCGAGTACTGCGCTCACGCCATCAGCGAGATGAACGCTTACGGGCTTCCCACCTTCCTGGAGCCATTGCCGGTCCGCAAGGAGGGCAACAAGTATCCCACCCTCAAGCAGGCCGATGAGCTGGCGCGCATAGCTGGAGTCGCCAGCGCCCTGGGCGATTCATCCGTGAACCTGTGGCTCAAGCTCCCCTACGCCGAGGGCTACGAGAAGGTGGCGGACGCCACCACCCAGCCGATCCTGATGCTGGGCGGTGAGGCCAAGGGCGACCCGACTCCGACCCTGAACGAGTTCGCCAGTGGCATGAAGGCGGGCGGGAACGTGCGTGGCGCCCTGGTGGGCCGCAACGTGCTCTATCCTGGCGACGACGATCCCATGGCCGTGGCCATGGCCATCCAGAAGATCGTGCAGGAAGGCATCAGCGCCGACGAGGCAGTCGAGTACCTGATGAGCATCCGGGGCCAGAACATGGACCTGCTCCACAAGTACATCTGCGCCGACTGCTGTGACTGCGCCGCCGGTAGCGGGTGCTGCAGCTGAGCTACATTGCTGGAGGCGGGGGTCGCGGCGCGGTCCTCGCCTCCCCGGACACGCGCTTTCATTGGAGCCACCGGCCCCTCCTATGCGGCGTGGCCGAACCAAATCCAAGGTGGGATTGATGTGACTGCCTGAGAGGCCACGCTACTCCCACCTTGGATTTGGTCTAGGTGGCTCTCTTTGAATACGAACCAAGGAGAGGTAACACATGGCTAGCAAGCTGAAGGGCAACCTGGTGGTGGCCCAGTCAGGCGGCCCTACGGCGGTCATCAATGCCAGCGTGGCGGGAGTGGCGGAGGAGGCCTTCAAGAACGATGACGTCATCGCCCACGTCTACGGGTCGCTGCACGGCATTGAGGGCATTCTCTACGAGGACCTGATTGACCTGGGCAAGGAAGACCGAGCCACCATCTCGGGGTTGACCCGCACCCCGTCTGCCGCTCTGGGCTCGTGCCGCCACAAACTCACCGAAGAGGATTACGACCGCATCATCCAGGTATTCCGGGCTCACGACATCCGTTACTTCTTCTACATTGGCGGCAACGACTCCATGGATACGGCCAACCGAGTCAGCCGCCTGGGCGCCGAGCAGGGCTACGAGGTCCGTGCCATCGGCATACCGAAGACGATTGACAACGACCTGGCCTACACCGACCACTGCCCCGGGTTTGGCAGCGTGGCCCGCTGGGTGGCTTCCTCCGTACGGGACGCCGGCTTGGACACCGAGGCCATCGGCGTGGTGGACAAGATCAAGATCGTCGAGATCATGGGCCGCAATGCCGGCTGGGTCACCGCTGCCAGTGCGCTGGCGCGCGATCACGAGGATGCGGCCCCGCACCTGATCTACGTCCCCGAGAAGCCCATGAACCTGGACCGCTTCCTGAGCGACGTGCAGAACGTCTACGACCGCCTGGGGTACTGCCTGATCGCGGTCTGCGAAGGGGCGAAGGGCGAGGACGGCAAGCCGCTCATGGCGTCCACCTCAGCCATCAATGTGGATGCCTTTGGCCATGCCCAGATGGGCGGCGTGGCCGACTATCTCTGCAACCTGATCGCCGACCGGCTGAAGCTCAAGGCGCGCTTTGACAAACCGGGCACTATCCAGCGTGTCTCCGCTGCTTTGCAGTCGCCGGTGGACCGCGACGAGGCCTATGGGGTGGGTGCGGAGGCCGTGCGTCAGGCCGTCGCCGGAGTGACGGGGAAGATGGTGACCATCGAGCGGCTGAGCGACGAGCCCTACCGCAGCGCCTTCGGCCTGGTGGACCTGGAGAAGGTGGCCAACGCCGAGAAGCTCATCCCCGACGAGTACTTGAACGAGGCGGGCAACGATGTCACCGAGGCGTTCATCAAGTACGCCCGCCCGCTCATCGGCGGCCCGCTGCCGGAGTACGCCTACCTGAAGAAGGTGGCTGTACCGAAGAAGGTGTCGTAAGGGCAGGTTACAGGTTACAGGGAGTAGGGGATAGGTTACAGGGGATAGGGGTGCGTTGCAGGGCCGACCCTCTCCTCCCTATTCCCTACAACCTAAAACCTGTAACCTGTCCCCCTGGGAGTGTGTGATGCGAAAGATTAGGATCACGGCTGGGGAAGTGAGTGCGAGTGCCGTCCTCAACGACAGCCCCACCGCAGATGCCGTCTGGGAGGCTCTGCCCATTAGGGGGCGGGCCAACACCTGGGGCGACGAGATCTACTTCTCCATCCCGGTGAAGGCGGAATTGGAGCCGGATGCCAAGGAGGTAGTGGAGCTAGGGGACCTGGGCTACTGGCCGCCCGGGTCGGCCTTCTGCATCTTCTTCGGCCGCACCCCAGTCAGCGGGCCGGGTGAGATCCGGCCTGCCAGCGCCGTGAACGTGCTAGGAAAGCTGGAAGGCGACCCGACGGCGTTCAAGGCAGTCCCCAGCGGCGCTGCTGTCACCATCGAGCGCACCTGAGAGACGAGACCGGCACCGCCCCGGACCGCCCGGGGCGGTGCGCCTTTGCCCATGCGGAGCGGATCCTTCATGAGAGTGAAGCTGGCGTACGGCAAGGGATGGCTGGAGCTAGACCTGCCGGGCGAGGTCACCGTTCTCGAACGGGAGGATGCCCCTGGCCTGGAGGACGAGGCGGCGGCCATCCGGGAGGCCTTGCGCCGTCCCATTGCCTCCCCTCCCTTGAGGCAGCTAGTCAGGGCGGAGGACCGGGTGGCAGTGGTCTTCAGCGACATCACCCGGCCCATGCCCAACGATCGGGTCCTGCCCGTGCTCCTGGAGGAACTGGACTACGTGCCTCCGGACCAGGTGCTGCTCATCAACGCCCTGGGGACGCACCGTGCCCAGACTGAGGCGGAGCTTCGGGGCATGCTGGGCGATGAGGTGGTGGACCGGTACCCCATCCTGCAGCACGACGCCTGGAATGCGGCTGACTTGGTCCAGGTGGGTACCTGCGAGCGCGGGCATCCCATCCTGGTGAACCGCCACTATCTGGAGGCAGACGTCCGCATCCTGACCGGGTTCGTCGAGCCCCACTTCTTCGCTGGGTTCAGCGGCGGCCCCAAGGCGGTGCTCCCAGGCGTGGCCGGGATCGAGACCATCCTCCACGCACACGACTACGAGATGGTGGCTCATCCGGGCTGCACCTGGCTGCAGACCGAGGGCAATCCCATGTACGTCCTGATCGAGCGGGCGGCTCTCCTGACCGAGCCCTCCTTCATCCTCAACGTCACCCTGAACCGCGACCGCCAGATATCGGGCGTGTACGCCGGGGAGATGCTGGCGGCCCATCGGGCGGCGCGGGAGTTCGTGCGTCGCACTGCCCTGCTGCCGGTGGAACGGCCCTTCGACGTGATGGTGACGGGCAACGGGGGCTACCCGCTGGACCTCAACCTCTACCAGGCGGTCAAGGGGATGAGCGCCGCGGCCAGGGTGGTCCGCCGGGGTGGGGCCATCGTTATGGCGGCCGAGTGCTGGGACGGGCTGCCGGACCACGGCCGCTACGCCGAGCTCATCTGCGCCGCCGAGTCTCCCCAGGCGCTGCTGGAGAGCGTGTGCGCCTTTCCGGAGCCGGTGCACGATCAGTGGCAGGCCCAGGCTCAGGCGCAGCTCCAGCTGCACGCCGACATCTACGTGTACAGCACCTGTCTGAGCGAGGAGCAGATCCGCAGTGCGCTGCTGCTGCCGGCGGGGGACGTGGAAGAGACGGTGGCGCGGCTGGTGGAAGAGAAGGGGCCCAGAGTGGGAGTGCTGCCCGAAGGCCCGTTCGTGGTGCCGACGCTGGACAGGTCGTAGGGAACAGGTTACAGGGGACAGGGAGCCACCTAGCGAACCGGCGCGCCTCAGCTCCCCCTATCTCCTGGAGCCTATCCCCTGTAACCTCTTCCCTCGTATCGCTGAGATGTCCGTTTGCTGCCGCGGGAGGGTGGCCCTCATAATCGTACCCCAGGGAGGGGATTGATTGATGTTCGACCTTAAGGCTTCGTGCCGCCGAATCATGGCCGCCTATCGTGGCGAGCCCGCCGATCGCGTGCCCATCTGCTCGCCCATCAGCTGGCAGCCCTACCGCAGCATTGACGCCGAGAAGCCGGGCGGGTGGCGGGCCGATCCCGACTTCATTCGCGTGGCCCGGATGGTGGAGGCCTACTGCGACCCGCGCCCGCCCTACAACGCTGTCAGCTACCCAAGAGTCTTCTCCCGGTTCGGCTACCAGCGCTTCTGCGAAGTCTCGGATGACCTCGTGGTGGAGCTCCCGGTGGAGCAGGTGGGCCCGATCCGTCGCCGGCACACCTACGTCCTGCCCACGCCCAAGGGCGACCTCACCTGGGCCTACGAGGAAGACGAGGGCATCGAGACCAGCTGGGACGTGAAGAAGACCATCGAGAGTCCCCAGGACGTGGAGAAGCTGATGAGCGTCCCCTTCAGCTTCGAGAAGCCAGACTCGGCCCTCTACGAGCCCTTTCGCGCTCACCGGCGCGAGATGGGTCGCGACTGCATAGGGGGCGCTGGGATCAACTCCATGGTGGCCATGCTGGTAGGCATGATGGACTACGAGCTGGTGCTGGAGTGGGTGCTCACCGAGCCGGGGCTGATCAAGCTGCTTGCCGATGCCTGGCTGGAGCGGGTCTGGGCCAAGGTGGACTTCCTGCTCTCGCAGGGCGTAGGTCCCTTCTGGCACTTCAACGGTGTGGAGCGGGCCTCGCCTCCCATGATGGGGCCGAAGCAGTGGGAGGAGCTCGTGGTGCCCTACGACGGCGAGATCATGCGCCGCATCAAGGAGCGGGACCCGGAGGCAATGATCCACGTTCACTGCCACGGTCGCGTGGGCACGCTGCTCGGCTCCTGGCTGGAGATGGGAGTGGACTCGACTGACCCGGTGGAGCCACCCCCTCAGGGCGACATCGAGTTTGCCGAAGCCAAACGCCGCG
Source organism: Anaerolineae bacterium (assembly GCA_013178015.1). NCBI lineage: Bacteria > Bacillati > Chloroflexota > Anaerolineae > Anaerolineae bacterium. The sequence goes on along the minus strand of JABLXR010000024.1, from coordinate 4,924 downwards.
TGGACGGACGCATGACTCTCTACGGCAACATCGAGTTCTGCTGGATGGATCTGGGCGAGCCGGACGAGATCGAGGAGGCCGTGCGCCGGGCTATCGAGGAGGGGGGTAAGCAGCATATGGTCCTCTTCCCCTCGGCCACGCCCCATGAGCGGCACACTCCCCGCTTCACCGCCAACGCCATCCGCTACATCGAGGCGGGCCTGAAGTACGGAGCACTGTAGCCGATGGCTGACCCAGGCGCGGATCATGAATCCGTCGCCTGGCTGAGCCAGACGCTCTTGGCATGCTAGAGGGCCTCGGCCGACAAGAGCCGAGGCCCTCTAGCACGTTCGGGGCGACGCCAGGAGGGGGTGCGGCGCCTGTACTCAGCCGGCGGCGAAGCGCGGCCCCGCCTGGCACTCGCGGTCCTCTTCCTCCCGTATGTTGCTGGTGTCCATACCCTTGAAGGACCCACGGGCCTCCGCCATGGTAGGCACCCTGATGAACCGGAAGCTCCCATCGAAGAGTATCCACGCCACATCGTCACCTGGCTTGAGACCTAGCCGCTCTCGCGCGTGCTCGGGGATCACGACCCGGTAGTCATCCGAGACGGTGACGATATCATCGCGGACCTTCTCTGCTTCCACCCTTAGCCTCCCTCATGTCGGGCCTCTGAGACCCCCTCCATGGTACCGCCTCAGGAGCGCAGGGGCGACCCTACGTCACGGATTGCGGAACCACACCCTCCCAGCTAGCTCTCCGGACCGGGTGGTGTAGCGGAAGTGGGGGAAAAGGACGTAGACCTCGGCGGTATCGGGGAAGTACAGCGCGGTGGCGTTCTCGAAACGCTGCACGGTGGCGGTGGCGTACTGCTCCGGGCCCAGGGCGAACCCCAGCCCTCCCTCGCTCCGGCCGTAGAACAGGTCCCGCCACACGGTGCCAAAGCCCATCACTGGCACCACTAGCCCCGGGGGAGCCTGCAGGTCTTCGTTGTTGGACCAGCCTGGCTGCCATAGGTCGGGGTACACTTCCCAGAAGTCGGGGCACAGGTCCGGCTGGAGGCCGGTGCTGCCGCCGAACAGCACGTAGATCTCCCGCGTCGCCTCGCGCCAGAGGAACACGGTCTCGCGGGAACTGCACGCGGCCGTGCTGTAGGCTCCGAAGAACTGACGGGATACCTGCTCGGCCTGTGCCGGAGCCAGCGGCTGACCGGGGTGGTTGTGGCTCAGCTGTCCCTGGATGCCCCAGGGGTAGTCCCGCCAGGCAGAGTGGAACACTGGAGCGATGGCAAGCGCCGGGGTGGGTGTGCCCGTGGGAGTCACGGTGGGCGTAACCGTTGGAGTTAGGGAGGCGGTGGGAGGCGCGGTCACCGTGGGCGTAGGAGTGGCCGGCGGAGTAGGGCTGGGGGTGTTGGTGGGCGGTGCCAGCGAGGTGGTGGCCGTCGGCGTCTCCGGTGTGACGGTGGGCGCCCAGGGTGTCGGAGTCACTGTGGGCGACGGAGTGACGGTAGGCCACTGGCCCGCCGTCGGTCCGAGGGTAGATGGAGGAGCGAGGGGCGTCACCACAGTGGCAGCTACCGTGGGCCACACGGGCGTTGGTGTGGGGGCGAGGCCGCAGGCGCGGAGGGTCAAGCTGAACAGGAGTATCGCCAGCGCGAGGAGCCTTCTGGAGCCGGGCCGATGCATGCTCTTGACCTCGAAGGGCAGGGGATGGTGGTCAGTGGATGGCCTGTGAATTGGCCGGTAGGGCCTTACCAGGCCATCCGCCGGGGTGGAGCCGTAACCGTGCCCCTAGGCGGCCGTGTCTCTCCCTCTGCCATCCACCATCCACTATCTGCTATCTCAGACGTCCTCCAGAGGCTTCACGTTCCCGAAGGTGGGAGCTGGTCCCTTCACCGGGGCTGCCCAGCGGACGGCGTTGCCGATCACCTGCAGTACTTCCTTCTGGTGGTAGATGGGCAAGGTCTCGTGGCCGGGCCGGAAGTAGAAGACCTTGCCCCGCCCGCGGTGGTAACAGCAGCCACTACGGAAGACCTCACCTCCCTGGAACCAGGAGATGAACACCAGAGTGTCGGGCGCCGGGATGTCGAAGCGCTCGCCGTACATCTCGGTGTGGGGAATCTCGAAGTATTCGCCCAGGCCCTCGGCGATGGGATGGCCTTGCTCCACCACCCAGATGCGCTCCTTCTCCCCTATCTCCCGCCAGCGGAGGTTGCAGGTGGTCCCCATGAGGCGCTTGAACGGCTTGGAGAAGTGGGCCGAGTGCAGGCAGATGAGCCCCATTCCCTCCAGCACTACCCGACGCTGCACCCGATCTACGATCTCCTCGCTCACCTCCCCGTGAGCCATATGACCCCACCAGGTGAGCACATCGGTCTGGGAGAGCACCTGCTCGGTGAGGCCGTGCTCGGGCTCGTCGAGGGTGGCAGTTCGCACCTCCACCCCGGGCAGGCCACGCAGGTAGGCAGCGATGGCGCCGTGTATGCCTTCAGGGTAGATCGCCGCGATCTCGTCGGAGATCTTCTCGTGGCGGTACTCGTTCCACACCGTGACCCGGATGGTATCGGCCATTGGTCCTCCCTCGTGTTCGGCTGGGTACGCGAATGCAGCCATTGTCCGACCCGGTCGTCACGGCGTCAAGGTACGTGCACAGGCCCCTGCCGGCAGGGGGGACCGGCTTGCGGGTTCGCCGAACGGCGTTCAGGAATGGCTCGACGACGAGAAAGGGCCCCTCAGAAGGCCGGCGCGGGCTGTGAGAGGGTCTGGGCAGACAGAGGGGCGCCCACCGGCTTCGGAAGTGACGGAAGCGGGGTCAGCTACCCCGCTTCCGCTTCCCTCTGGTGGTGTCAGAGCGACGTGACTACACCAGCTCTCCCACCCGGACCATCTCCGCCGTCTTCAGGACCAGTTCTACCGCCTGGTCATCGGTCAGGCGGCCGGTGTTGACGGTCAGGTGATACAACGATGGATCTAGCCAGTTAGCTCCGTAGTAGCGACTCACGTAGCGGCTGCGCTCACCGTCTCGGCGGTGAACGAGGTCGGCCGCCTCCGACTCGCTTAGGCCCTCCTCCTGCATCACCCGCCGCACCTGGGCGGCGTACGGGGCGGCCACGTGCACGTGCACCACGTTGGGCCGATCGGCCAGCAGCATCTGGCCACCCCGGCCCACGAATACAGCGCTCCCCTGCTGGCTAAGAATGCGGTGAAAGACTCCCCGCATTACCTCCACGTAGGCGCCGTCTGTAGGGACCAGCCGCCGCAGAATGGAGTCTTCCTCTCCCACTGGCATGGGCCCCAGCGACTTTATGCGAGGCCACTGCCTGGTGCCCCCGGTGATGGTCTGCACCAGACGTTCGGCGAAGCTGGGCGTTTCTTCCGGAAGGACCTGCACCTGCGATGGGGGCACCTGGCTGCCCGCTCTCGCCTCACAGGCGGCGACCACTTCTGGCTCGACCAGCTGACAAGCGACCTCGATTAGCTCTCGGTCCAGGAGTGGTATGCCCAACCGCTGCGCAACCCGACGAGCGATCTCGTCTCCGCCGCTTCCATACTCCCGTGAGACAGTGACGCTAACCATGACGTGTCCTCCATACCCGTCGCCATCGCCAAGGCCGAATCGATAGCTGCGGACCTCTCGCGGCGCCGGTCACAATGTGATGCTTTTGACAGCGACGCGATTATAGGATGGTGCTGTCCTTGAGGCAACTGGCTGCAAGAGCTCAGGATCGAGGGGAGGAGCGCGCTCAAGTGGTGGTCGCGGGGAGTAGACCCGCGTGAGGTGGCTTCCTCCCAGGCTCTCAGAGCAGGCTATTCGCCCAGCGACGGGCGCAAGGCGATGGGGTTCAGTTCCGTCTGTGAGAGCGAGCCCCTCCAGGCGCGGCAGGCACCTGGGTACAGCACGCGTGGAAGCGCGCACTCCTCGGGCGAAGGTGCCGCAGGTGCAGTAGGCATGTGGGGACAGATCGCGCGCGGTTGCGGGCACCCCTCGAAGGAAGGTGCACGTAGAGGGCGGTCGGGGTCCGCTCTTGCAGTCCGAGGCGGGGGAGGAGCCAAGCAGCGCCGCTGGCCAGGAAGCAGCCCCCGATCGTGAGCCCCTGCAGCTGGTCGCGTCGCCCAAGCCGGCTAGTTCGGCCTGAAAGACTGGGGAATCGTCGCCGGTCCTCTCGGCGCCGGCTGTCTCCCGCCTGCTGACACTGGCACCCCTGCCCCTCCAAAGGTATAAATCCGGGTGACCCACTCTCGCCCCCGGGATGGCCGGGCCCACACGGGAGGAAGTGAATGACGCCTAGACAACGGGTGGAAGCCGCTCTGTCTCACACGCAGCCGGATCGGGTGCCTCTGGACATGGGCTCGAGCACGGTGACGGGCATGCAGGTGAACTCGGTGTACCGGCTCCGGCAGGCGCTGGGGTTGGATCCTCCTGGGACTCCGGTGAAAGTGATCGAGCCCTATCTCATGCTCGGCGAGGTGGCTCCCGACCTCCAGGACGCCCTGGGCGTGGACGTCACTGGCATCTGGGCCCCGCGCACCTACTTCGGATTCCCCAACGAGAACTGGAAGGAATGGCGTCTTTTCGACGGCACCCCCGTCCTGGTCTCGGAGCACTTCAACACCGATCCCGAGCCCGACGGCAGCATCTACCAGTACCCCGAGGGCGATAGAAGCGCCCCGCCGAGTGGCCACATGCCCAAAGATGGGTTCTACTTCGACACCATCATCCGCCAGGACCCCATAGACGAGGACCGGCTCGACCCGGAGGACAACCTGGCGGAGTTCGGGCCCATCTCGGGAGAGGACCTGGCCCACTGGGAGCGAGCTGCCCGCCGAGCCTTCGACGACACCGACCGAGCCACCATCGCCAACTTTGGGGGCACCGGGTTCGGGGACATTGCCCTGGTGCCTGCCCCTTGGCTCAAGCACCCCAAGGGCATCCGGGACGTGGCCGA
>JABLXR010000023.1 GCA_013178015.1 Anaerolineae bacterium | reverse complement strand
CCTCTCCGTGTCTCCCCCTCTCCCCCTCTCCGTATCCCCGCCGCCAGGCCCACATAGCGACTGCTGCCGTCAGGGCCATGGCCGCACCGAAGAGGAAGGGAGCGCTGGGGCCGAAGCCCTGCCAGGCGCCCACGCCATCCCACAGGATGCCGGCGATCAGGGAAGCGGGGAAGTCCAGCACCCCTAGAACGGCGGCGTAGGTGCCGTAGGCGATGCCGCGCAGGTGGGCCGGGACCACGTCTGCCACCATGGCCTTGGCAGTGCTGTAGGCCATCCCGTAATAGACCCCGTATACGGCGTAGAGCGTCCAGATCTGCCAGCCGGCCCCGGCCAGGGCGAAGCCCAGGTAGATGAGGGCGTACACCAGCCAGCCGCCGATGAGCAGACGCTCCCGGCCGATCCGGTCGGACAGAGAGCCAGCCGGGGTGGAGATCACGGTGTAGACCAGGTTGAAGGTGAGCAGCATGCCCATGACGCCGGCGGCGCTCAGCCCGGCCTGGTTGGCCCGGAGGATGAGGAAGGCGTCGGAGGAGTTGCCGAGATCGAAAACGGCCACGATGAGCATGAAGATGGCGAAGGGCTTGCCCAGCCCGCGGAAAGTGACTCTGGGAGGCGCGGCTTTCGCAGGCGCGCGCGGCTCCTGAGCCCCCAGCGCCAGGGACATAACCGCGAGGAAGGCTGGGATCAGGCTTATGAGGACCAAAGTGCGGAAGGTGGATTCCCTCAGGGTCGCGCCCGTGGCCAGGATGACCGCCAGAGCGATAAGCAGGCCCAGGGCCGCGCCTCCGGTATCCGCGGCCCGGTGAAAGCCGAAGGCCAACCCCCGCTGGCTGGGGCCGATGGAGTCGGCCACCAGGGCGTCCCGGGGCGCGGTGCGGATCCCCTTGCCCACGCGATCGGCCCAACGAGCGGCTGCGACCGTGCCCCAGGAGTTGGCGACGTAGAAGAAGGGCTTAGTCAGAGCGGAGATACCGTAGCCGGCCACGGCCACCCACTTCCGCCCGCCCAGCCGGTCGGACAACCAGCCGGAGAAGACGCGCAAGATGCTGGAGGTGGCCTCCGCCACGCCCTCGATGAGCCCGATGACATTGGTCTTGACTCCTAGGACGTTGGACAGGAACAGGGGCAGGACGTTCAGCACCATCTCGCTGGAGACGTCCATGAAGAAAGAGGTGAGGCTGACGGCCCACACGTTGCGAGGCAGAGAGCGCACGCCGGAGCGCTCCTGCACCGATGAACTCCCGCTGGCGCTACTCACGTCATCCCCTCCAGAGCCGCCGGGCTAGCGACTGCCCGGTCCTTCGCGTCCGCGCACCGTGCCGAGCGGGCGCCATAGCTAGTGGTCGTGCCCCTGTGGTGCCGGAGGCTGGGTGGCGTCGTCGTCCTCCAGCAGCTCTCGCACCAACTCGAGGGCCTTATCTCTGGCCGCCTCCAGCGCCTCCCGGCCGGCAGGGGTGAGGTGGTAGTACTTGCGCACGCGGCCCTCCACCACCCGTCGCTCCCGAGCCAGCAGACCCTTCCTCTCCAGGCCGGAGAGCATGGGGTAGAGCGTGCCCGGGCTGAGCTGGTAGCCGTGGTGGGATAGCTCCTCTATGAGCCAGAGACCGTACACCGGGTGCCTGCCGGCGTGGTAGAGGATGTGCGTCTTGACGAACCCGAGGAAGAGGTCTCTCTCCATCTGCCTGGCCGATTACGCAACTCGTTATCGTAGCGCGATAACGGTGGCGGAATGGTAGTGCGCTCGGGTCGAAAGCGCAAGCTGGAGAGCGCGCGGGAAACTGCCTAGACCTAGTAGGTGGTTCCTGGGCGACGACGTCCCTGGAGGCGTAGGCTTCTCATGATGAACGCGTCCGGCGGAGGAGCGCGCCCCCGTATGCGGTGGCCTCGCCGCAGAGGGCGCAGGCGGCAGAAGACCCCCGCTGAGGGGCTGGCGGCCAGAGGGGTGTATCGAATCCCCCTTCCCGTAGCTGGCAAGGCGAATCCCTCGTGCGCCGGGCACGTTCGCGCTCGGTAGAGCCCGAGGCCTCCCGCTACTTGCGGCAGGGCGGGTTGGCGCAGGGTGGTCCGCCCTGGCCCCCATTGTCCCCGCCATCGTCTCCGCCCTCTCCTCCACTCTCAACATAAGCCAACACACCGGCGTGGATGGCCTGGGCGATCTGGGCCCGCCGGCACCCCATGCACTCGGGGTTCGGCATCGGATCACCGGTAGCGTCGAGCAGTGCCACTCCCTCAGCATCCACCGCGTGGATGGTGACCGTGAGTTCCTGCGCTTCGTCGGGGCAGGACATGAACAGCGGCTCGGGCATGATGGCGGGCATGTCGCTCTTGAGCAGCACCCCGGAGGCGTACTGGTTGAGGCCGAGGTCGCGGAAGGCGACCTGATCCGGGGCGCCGGTCAGCAGGTACTGGTACAGCACCGGATGGACCGCCTGGGCGAGCGCCAGGTCTTCCTTCTTGAAGTAGAGGGTCTGGGAGCCGTCCCAGGTGGGGTCGCTCACGCTGTTGGTGTGGACCGAGATCAGCAGCGTCGCCTTCTCCGCATTGCAGAAGGTGTAGCGATCGCTGTTGGTCAGATACCGGTCGTCCGTGCGGGTCATGACCACCATTGCTCCGTCGTACTCCAGGAGAGCCTTGAGGCCGAAGGCCACGTCCAGGTTGATGTCGGCTTCCTCCAGGCCGAAGGGCTCGTTCGTGGCGCCGGGGTCGGTGCCTCCGTGGCCGGGGTCGAGGCAGATGTGCTGGCCGGCCAGTGCGCCTTGGGCCTGGACCCGGCCGATGCCCGGCAGGGCGACGGCGAGGAGCGCCACTGCCAGGGCCAGGCCCAGAACCGTTGCCTTTCGCATGTTGCCTCCCTTGCGCGAATGAGTGGAGACGGCCGACCCGCGTTGACGGCCGTTCTCGAGGGCAGTGCGACGCTATCAGAGGGCGGCGGCAGGTCAAGGCGCGCAGACGGCCCGGGGAAGGAACCGGCATGGTCCCCTTCCCGGGCCGCTTCTTCCATCGAGCTTCTACGGCCGGTTGACGGATATGGTGGTTCCGCTGCTGTCGCCGTCCGGGTCGTGGTTAGAGCCGGCGTCGTAGGTGAGGCCGTCTCGCGATACTCCGGTGACGGTCAAAGTCACCGACGGGACGCTCTTGATGGCTCCGGTGCTCACGCTGCACTGGCCGCCGGCCCCCGTGGTGCAGGAGGCGCTCCCGGAGTAGCCGTCGCTCCAGGTTCCGGTCACAGCGGCGGAGGCGACCGGCGCGTGCCCGGCATCGTGGACGGTGACGGTGACGGTGGCCTTCCAGTTCCGGCCCGCGACGGTAGTGGATCCGTCCAGGTCGCCCACGTGCATGGCGTCGGAGGGTGGAGGGGCGGTGCTGTTGTCCACCGTGACGGTGATGCTGTCGCTGGCCGTCTGGCCGGCGGTGTCGGTGGCGGTGGCGGACACGGTGTAGGCGACGTCGGTGTAGGCCGTGGTGTCCCAGCTGGCCGACCACCCACTGGAGCCGTCGCTGTCGGACCCGATGCTGGTGCCGTCCACGAAGAACTCCACCTGGGTCACGCCGTTGTCGTCTGTAGCCTGGGCGGTGACGGCTACCGCGCCCGACACTGTGGCCCCATCGCTCGGATCGGTTATGCTGACCGTGGGAGGCTGATCTACCGGCGTTGAGCCGCCGGACTCGGCCCGGCCCAGACGTTCGGGATTGCCGTCGGGGTCATCGAAGAGGGTGAGGCCGGAGAGGTGGTTCTGGTTCCAGCCGGCGTCTACGAGGGCCTGGCGGATGGCGTACACTCCGGCGGCGTTGGTGGCCCGGCCGTGGGTGGCGATGTAGAGCGCGGCCAGCCCGGCGCCGTGAGGAGAGGCCATGCTAGTGCCGCTCATGGAGGCGTAGCCGCCCCCCTTGTAGGTGGAAAGGATGTCCACTCCCGGCAGCATGAGGTCGATGGCGGCCCCGGGCGAGGTGACCGGGTTGCCGGGTGCGACGCTGCGGCTGTAGTTGCTGAAGCAGGCGAAGGAGTCGTCCCTGTCCTCGGTGCAGGCGGAGAAGCGCAGGGTCTTGCTGGTGATCCCTCCGGGCCGGCCGTCGAAATCGGCGAGGGCGGAGATGGTGGCTACCTCGGGATAGGAGGCCGGCTCCGTGTCGTCGGAGGTGCCGAACTGGCCGTCAGCCCCGTAGACGTCCGACAGGCCGTTGCCGGCGGCCACCACGTACACCACGCCTCGAGCCACGGAGTTCTGGATGGCGGTCCGGGCCGAGGCCACGTTGCCGCCCCAGCTCAGGCTCATGTTAGCCACCTCGATATCCGAGGCTCGCGCCGTGACCCAGTCTATGCCGGCGATGACCCAGGAGAGGTAGCCGGAGCCAGAGTCGCTGAACACCTTCACCGCCCAGATGCGGGCGCCGGGAGCGACCCCCACCACGCCAACGCCGTTGTCGAGGGCGGTGGCGATCCCGGCCACGTGGGTGCCGTGACCGTCAGCGTCGTCTCCGTGGCCGTCCTTGCACGAGCCTCGGAAGGGGTTGGGCCCGGCGCAGTCGGTGACCCCGGCCACATTGAGGTCGGGATGCGACCGATCCACGCCCGTGTCTATGATGGCGATGTCCGCGTCCACCCGCGTATCCACCCCGTCTATGCCGGCCACGGGACTGAGGTCGGCGTCAATACGGTCCACGCCGGTGGGCAGGACCTGCTCCGCCAGGTAGACGGGGACGTTCTCTTCCACGTAGGCCACCCGCGGGTCGCGTTGCAGGCCCTCCAGCCTGCCCTCGGGGACGACGGCGGCCATGCCCCGGAGGGCGTGACGGTAGACGTGAGTCACCGCCAGGCCGTGGGCCCGAGCGAGGGCCTCCGCCGCCAGCCCCGGGTCGGCGCCTTCGGCGAACACGACGATGTGAGTGGCGACCTCCGGGATGCCCGGCGTGGCCGGCGGGCCGGCCGCCAGCAGGAGCGGGGTGGCCAGCAATAGCAGGGCTCCGATGATCTGTCCGATAGGCGACCTTGACCGCATCTGATTCCTCCTGGCTACCGCTGGGCTGCCGGGGACGATTCCCACCGCGGGTATCGGTGTCGGCGGGCCCTGCGCGGGAGCGCGACTCTGAAGACATACGGATGCTGGCCGCAGGCGCGCCTCTACTCCGGGCAGATCCGCTGCCTCAGTATAGTGGAGAGGTATAAAAAGGAAAGCGCCGAAGTATAGGAAAGTGGTTGGATTCGGCCCCCTGTAGGATGGCGATGGGCAGCGTTTACGAGGCCGGGGGCGGGGCCGCCCTCAGCACCGCGCTCGCCACGGCGTTCGAGAACCGAGGGAAGAGGTAGTTGTTCCTCCCCGGCTGATTGGTCAGCAAGACGCAAGCTAGGTGGGTGGCCGGGTCGGCCCAAAAGACGGTGCCGGTGGCGCCGATGTGGCCAAAGGTGTCGGGCGAGGTCAGGTCGCCGAACTGGTTCAGCCCCAGGGCCCAGCCCAGCCCCCAGCGGTGAGTGAGCTTCTCCTCCGGGGGGATATCCGGCATAGGGGTAGTGTGATCGCGGACCATAGCCTGTCGCGCGGCCGGGGTCAGCGGGCCGGGCAGGTCTCCCAGCATGTGGGCCAGGAACCGGCCCAGGTCAGCGGCGGTGGAATGCAGCCCACCCCAGGGAGCGCCGAAGTCGCGCCAGTAAGGCGAGTTCCAGCCCCAGTCGGAGTCCGAGGTGCCGTACTGGGGCTCGTCGGGAGAGCCGACCAGAGCGGTGCGCTCCATGCCCGAATCGGGCAGGCCCAGGGTGGTGTCGTCCATGCCCAGAGGGCCAAAGAGGTGCTGCCGCAGGAAGTCACGCAGCTTCTGGCCCGTCGTCCGCTGTACGATCTCGGCCAGCATGAGGATGCCCATGCTCTGGTAGCTGATCCGGGTGGCGGCGGGGAAGAGGGGCTCGACGGAGAACACCTCCTGGACGAACTCCTCGATGGGGGCGTGGCGCCGGCGAAGCTCGGCGTTGTTAGGCAGCTGGTCGGGGAGGCCGGATGTATGGGTGAAGAGGTGACGCACCGTGATGCGGTCCTTGCCCCTCTTGCCGAATCCTTTGAGGAGTGCCGCCACCTGCTGGTCCAACGCGAGCGACCCGTCCTGCACCAGCAGCATCGCGCCAGCGCAGACCACCGGCTTGGTCAGGGAAGCCACCAGGAAGATGGTGTCCTCCTGCACCGGATGGGCATCCTGGGCGGGGGAGCGACGGCCCGCGGCCCACAGGCGCGCGAACTGGCCGTTCTTCAGCACGGCGGCTGCCGCGGCCGGCACCGTTCCCTGCGCCACCGCCTCCGCCAGCACGCGCCCGGCCAACTCCAGGCGCTCCTCCGACAGGCCGAGTCTCCCTGGAACGGTCGCTGTCTCTGGTGACATCGCCACCACCCTCCATTATCGGATGCAGAGGTAGGCTAGCCTCAATAGGGCGCTCCCGCAAGAGCCTGTCCACTAGAGCGCCTCGGGGAGCCAGTGCGTGGGGTCAGAATCGGGCGGGAACTGATCGCGTTTGTGGATTCACGCGGTAGGGGGCGCGTGCCTTTTGGGGGGAAAGAGCCAGGACCCTCGAGGAGTTCGCGCGCCCACGCGCGAAAGGACCCTGGCTTCACACCCCTCGCCAGGGGGCGCGCACTGGTCAGCAGGGTAACTGGGTCCTGGTCCTCCTGAGTCCTGCGCAGGACCTGAGCTAGGACTCGCTCTCAATACCCGAGCCACTGCCGGCAGTGGCCAAGGGACGAGAGCAGTAGTATAAATGGAGGCGCAAAGCCCCCGAGGTGTGTCTGGCCGGCGTCTCGATGCTGGTTTGGGCGTGCTTGAGGGGGCTCCGTTCTTCGCCGCTCTATCGCGTTCGCGGTTTGGCTATCGGAGGGACTATGGGCACTCCAGCTATCGTGGCGGAGGACCTCACCTACCGCTATGGCGACCTCACCGCCGTTGATCACATCAGCTTCAGTGTGGCCGAGGGGGAGATCTTCGGCTTCCTCGGTCCTAACGGGGCGGGGAAGTCCACTACGGTGAAGATGCTCACTGGCCAGTTGCGGCCCAAAGAGGGCCGGGCGACGGTGCTGGGGCTGGACGTGGCGCGGCGGCCCAAGGAAGTGCAGGCTCAGATCGGTGTCTGTTTCGAGGTGACCAACCTGTACGAGCAGATGTCTGGCATCGCCAACCTGACGCTGTTCGCCAAGCTCTTCGGGGTGAAGGATTTCGATGCCGGGGCGCTGTTGCGTCGGGTGGGGTTGGACGGCCGGGGCCAGGATCGGGTGGAGACTTACTCCAAGGGCATGAAGCAGCGCCTGATGATCGCCCGGGCTCTGGTCAACCGGCCGCGCATCCTGTTCCTGGACGAGCCCACCGAGGGCCTGGACCCCGCCTCGGCCGTCTCTATCCGCAACATCATCCTAGAGGAGAGGGAGCGAGGAGCCACCGTGTTCCTCACCACCCACGACATGATGGAGGCCGACCGGCTGTCCGACCGGGTGGCTTTCATCAACCAAGGCAGGATCGTGGCCCTGGACACTCCGCACGCCCTGAAGCAGAGCTACGGCCAGCGCCGCCTGCGGGCCGAGGTGGCCACCGGCGACGGGGCACTGGCGGTGCGGGAGATCGTGCTAGACCGGCCCGAGACGTCAGCCGAGGTGGAGGCTCTCTTTCGGCAGGAACGAGTCATCACCCTTCACACGGAAGAAGCTACCTTAGAGGACATCTTCATCGCCATCACCGGCCGGAGGCTGACGTGAACCACGGCCGCATCGTCCTCACCGTCGTCGCCAAGGACCTGAACCTGTACTTCCGGAACCGGTTCTTCGCTTTCATCACGGTTCTGGGGCTGGTGTTCTACATCGCTGCCTACTTCCTCATGCCGCGCACCGTGGACGAGGAATTGACCATGGCCATCTACGCCCCGGTCATGCCACCGGCGTTGGCCGAGGCCCTGGCCGAAGAAGGGGTTGTCCTCGACAGCCAGCCTTCGGAGGAAGCTCTTCGAGCTGCGGTGGCCAGCGGCCAGTACCAGGTAGGGGTGGTGCTGCCCCCGGACATGACGGAGCAGATCGCTGCCGGGCGGAGGCCAACGGTTCAGCTCTACTTCACCGCCGACCTTCCGCCCGAGTTTGGGGAGGTCTACATCATGTTCGTGCGGGAGCTGGCCTTCCTCATCGGGGGCGAGCCTCTGAACATCGAGACGCAGGAGGAGGTGTTGGGGCCGGACATGGCCGGTCAGCAGGTGCCTCCGCGCGACCGTATGCTGCCCCTGCTCGCTGTGTTCGTGCTCATGATGGAGACTCTGGGGATGGCCAGCCTGATCAGCAGCGAGGTGGAGGCTGGCACTCTGCAGGCACTGCTGGTCACGCCGCTGACGGTGCCGGGGCTGTTCTTGGGGAAGCTGATCACTGGCACCGGCCTGGCCTTTGTCCAGACGGTGTTGCTGATGGCGGTCACCGGTGGCCTGATGCGGGAGCCGCTGCTGATCCTGGTGACGCTTCTGCTGGGAGCTGTCATGGTGACGGGGCTGGCGTTCCTGGTGGCGTCGGTAGCTCGGGATTTCATGTCGGTGATCGGGTGGGGGATACTAGTGGTCGTGTTGCTGGCCATCCCGGGGATTTCGGTGCTTCTGCCCGGGCTGGTGTCGGGGTGGATACGACTGCTGCCCTCGCACTACCTGGTGGACGCGGTGCGTCGGGTGGTGAATTTCGGCGCCGGCTGGGGAGAGGTCGCTTCGTCGCTGGTCCTGCTGGCCGCGTCTGCTGCCGTGTTCGTTGGGGTGGGGATGGCGAGCCTGCGAAGGAGGTTCGCGTGAGTCTACGGCGAATCGGCGTGCTCCTGAGGAAGGAGATCAGCCAGGGGTGGCGCAACGTTATGTTCATCTTTGCGGTGGTGATGCCGATTGTGCTCACCGTCGTCGTCTCTCTGCTTTTCGGCACGGTGTTCTCGGGCAAGGCCCGCCTGGGCCTGGCCGATGAGGGCACCTCGCAACTGGTGGCCCGGGCCCGAGCGCTGGAGTCGCTGGAGGTGAAGGTCTACACCTCCGCCGCGCAGTTGCGGGCGGCGACGGCCGAGGGGGCGGTCGATCTGGGCGTCGTCCTCCCGGCTGGTTTCGACGAGCGGATCATCCGGGGCGAGCCTGCCAGCCTGGTCGCCTACCTATGGGGAGAGAGCACGCTCAGGAACCGAGCGGTGCTGGGCTCGACCCTGGCGACGCTGATCCGGGACCTGGCCGGCCAGGAGGCGCCGGTGGAGATCGTGACCACCACATTGGGCGGGGAGGCGGCAGTCCCGTGGGAGACCCGGCTGCTGCCCTTCATCCTGATGATGGCCATGTTCCTGAGCGGCGGCATGGTGCCGGCGGCCACGCTGGTAGAAGAGAAGCAGAAGCGCACTCTGCGGGCGCTCACCACCTCGCCGGTGTCGCTGGGCGAGGTGTTTGCGGCCAAGGGGCTCCTCGGCGTGATCTTGAGCGTGGTCATGGTGGCCGTCACTTTGGTCCTCAACCGGGCCTGGGGCGGTGAGCCATTGCTCCTGCTGGCGACGCTGGTGCTGGGGGCGATCATGGCCGCCGCCGTCGGCATTCTGCTGGGGGCCTTCATCAGAGACATCAACACCCTCTTCACCGTGATCAAGGGGGCAGGCATACTGCTGTACGCCCCGGTCATCGTCTACCTGTTCCCCGAGATACCGCAGTGGATCGGGCGAATCTTCCCCACCTACTACATGATCGGGCCGTTGGTGGAGATCACCCTCGAGGGCGGGACCTTCGCCACCGTGGCGCCGGAGTTGGCGGTGCTGGTAGGTCTGAATGTGCTGCTGATCGCCGTCATCGCGGCCGTCGCGGCGCGGGCACCTCAGTCGGAGGGGGCGTTGAACCCGGCGTAGGGAGCTCACGCCAAGACGCCAAGCAGAGTCACCTCGGCGTCTTGGCGTGAGACTGAGTGGCCCCAGTCACCAACAAGAGATGCGCGGTCCTCACCTGCCCGCCGGCACCGACGGCGTCTGGGCGGAGGGCAGGGCGGAGATGGTCGCGGAGACGGGGCGGGGCGGCGCGTTTCGGGGTGCTATGGCGCACGCTCGAGCAGGAAGGGGTGGAAGAGTGCAGCCTGTTCGCCACCAACCTGGGCCAGCTCCGTCCTCTGGCCCCCGATGCGATAGAGTCACCCGGGCGGGAGGGGCACAGGGGCGCGGATGGCAGAGGGGGCGACGTGGGGGCGCCGGGATCGTACGGCAGCGTAACGGGTTCGATCTAGCGTGGGAGGCGTGAGGGCGGCAGCCTGTTTAGGGCTGCCGGGCAGTGAACCGGGAGTGACGACCCGACGGCACCTTCCCGCCAGTTGGTGACGCCCTGACCGGGCGTGCGCCCACACTGGTGTCTCCCCCTTGGAAGGCTGCTGCTAGAGGATACGTGTATAAGCCTCCGCGAACCGTACCGAGGAACCCCTGCCTCCAGGCCCGGCCAGCCCTGCGCGAATGCGACTCCAATCTCTGGCTTGCCCTGCGTAGAGCGACCATGCTGACCCGGCGCTTGACCGAGCAGACAGCAGACCTATACTGACCGGTAGGTTGGGCGTGCTGGTCTCGGCTTCTCTGGCTATGTTGTCGTCGTCCGCAAGCCTTCTAGCTTATCCTGACGTTCGCTAGGGGATGCTCCCGTCCTGGGGCATAGTGGGCAAGGGGAGGAGTTGGCCACATGGAGCGGCACAGTGTCAGTGCGCGTCCTCCAGTACACGGGTTCGGCTCGTCTGCGTTACTGCTCTTGGTGTTGCTCGTGTCTCTGCTGCCGGCGGTGAGCCCCGGTAGTGGCTGGCTCAGCGCTGAGGCCGCGGGCCCCATTCCGGACCCTGCCGATGTGGCTAGCCAGGTAGTCGCCCCGCCGCCCGGCCTGGTGGGTTGGTGGCCGGGTGACGGTGATGCCGATGACATCTCCGGGAATGGATACGGCGGGTTACTGCAGCATGGCGCCGGGTTCGCCCCCGGTCGGGTGGGAGAGGCCTTCCACCTCGACGGGGTGAGTCAGTACGTCCTCATCCCGGACTCCACTGCCAACCTGGACCCCAACCCCCTGGACCCCACCGTGGAGGCCACCCTCGATGCCTGGGTGTACTTCGACCAGCGGCCCTCTGATGTAGGACACATCATGACCATCGTCGCCAAGTCAGGCATGGGACGGGACCTGGACCTCCAGGCCGAGACCGATGATCGTTTCCACTTCTTCGTGGCCGGCGGCGCTGGGGCCGGTGGCCACGTGGTATCGAGCACCACGATCACGCCAGGGCGATGGTACTTCATCGCCGCCACGTACGAGGCCAATCACGAGATTCGGGTCTACGTCAACGGCGCCCTCGAGACCACCGTCGCTATTCCGGGCCTGCAGAGACTGCCCAACGGGAACCCGGTGACCATTGGCGAGAGCTACGTGTTCCGGGGCAGGTTTCTTAGTGGCCTGGTAGATGAGGTGGAGCTGTTCAATCGGGTGCTCACGCCAGCAGAAGTGAGAGCGATATTCGAGGCTGGCAGTGCGGGCAAGTGCAAGCCAGGCACCTGCATCCTGAGCCGTTTCTACCTTCCCCTGGTACAGCAGCGACGTTGAGTGCGGACGAGGGCCAGCTCTGCGAGAGCCTGCCTTAGCTGCGCAGAGCGTCCCCAGAGCTGCCGCACCCGTGTGCCAGCGGGCGGAGTCATCGGCGTGAGCCCTGCCCGGTCCAGCGTGGGTAGGTCGGCTGCCCTCTCACCCAGTCTCCGCCCCGGAGTCCCGATGGGCGGGAAGCCGGCGATCCCTGCGGCTGGCGACCCTCAGCCGCTACCTGCGGGTGGAGGCGAGGAAGGTGGCGATCACCTCCTCCCACTCTGCCACCGGCAGCATGACGCTGATCACCGGAGCGCCACCGAGGCCCTCAGACACGCCCGCCTCGGGGTGATGTAACCGGCCATCCTCCTCCCATCGGCCCTTGCTAAGGTGGAGCGTGACGCTCTGATTGGCGATGGCGGCTTGCGCCTGCCCCACCCATCTCCAACGGATGTCCTGGCCGGATCGCGTACCCGGCCGGGCGTGCAGTTCCTGCACCCACCTGTCTAGCTGATGGCTGCTTAGCTTCAGCCATCTGGGGAGGCCGATCGAGGCAATGCCGCCACCGCGAGGGGGGATTTGACGCTCACGCCCACGAAGCCCGGGTATCCGGGTGGGACGTCGGAATCGGCGGTGTCGGCGGCCACGGTGGCGGCCTGTCCCGGTAGCCCGTGCGCCGGCCCATGGCTCCAGGCTGCTGGGAGCGAGCACGAGGATCCCACAGGCGCCGGCGCACACGGAGAGGATGAAGGCAACGAGAATGACGATGAGAAGGGCGCCGGTGTTGTGGCTCATCTACCGCCTCGGTTGGCGGGAGTTGCGGCGGCCTGGAGACGGTTGGGGATGCCGACGGTCCTCAGGGCAGCAGCGGAACGCGAAGCACCCTAGCAGCAGGGCGGCACTTCGTCATCGTGCCTCTGCCCCGCACCTGTCACTGTGTCCGGCACCAGCAGCTCCGGCCCAACGATGCAACAGAACATGCTGAGACGCGGCACAGGTGGACTGCCTGTAGCTCTCAACCCCGCTTGACAGCACACTCCCCTCCCCGACAATCAGCCCTACGATGCAACCGCACACCAGTGAGGCCCGATGAGACACTCTAGAACCCTTGTGATCGCGGCCGCCCTGACCGCTGCGACGGCCCTACTCCGCTACCTCTACCGCCGCCCCCTACCCAAGACCGACGGCGTCGAGGCCGCCCACGGCCTGGATCATCCCGTCGAGATCATACGCGACCGCTGGGGAGTGCCCCACATCTATGCCCTCAACCAGCACGACCTTCTCTTTGCCCAGGGCTACGTCCACGCCCAGGACCGCCTGTGGCAGATGGAGTTCAGCCGCCGGCTGGCACACGGCCGTCTGGCCGAGATCGTCGGCCCACCTGCCTTCGAGGCCGATCGCCTTTTCCGTACCCTCGGCCTGACCCGAGCCGCCCAACGCGACCTCCGCCTGACCGACTCCGATACTCTCGATGCCCTGCAAGCCTACGCCGACGGCGTCAACTGCTGGCTCAGGCACCACACCTCCGCCCTGCCCCTGGAGTTCCAGCTCCTCCGCACCGCCCCCGAACCCTGGCAACCCCTAGATACCCTGGCCTGGGGCCGGATGCAGGCCTGGATCCTCTCCCACAACTGGGAGCAGGAGGTCCTCAACGCTGCTCTCATCTCGCACCTCGGCCCCGAGTGCGCCGCCCGCCTTCGGGGAGACTACCCCGCCGACAATCCCCTCGTCCTGCCTGACCAGACCGGCGCCGACCTTGCCGCCCAGCTCCTGGAGGAGTTCGACCGCGCTCGCGCTTGGCTGCCCGCCCTCCGCTACCAGGGCCTCAGCAACAACTGGGTGGTGGACGGGCATAAGTCGGCCACCGGCATGCCCCTCCTCGCCAACGACCCCCACCTGGGGCTGGACATCCCCGCCGTCTGGTACGAGAACCACCTGAGCGCCCCCGACCTTGAGGTCACCGGCGTCACCTTCCCGGGCGTCCCCGGCGTGGTCATCGGCCACAACGACCGCATCGCCTGGGGCGTCACCGCCTCCCTCCCGGACACCCAGGACCTCTACCTGGAGCGGTTCCACCCCGATGATTCCACCCTGTACCGAACCGGTGACACCTGGGAGCAGGCTACCATCCACCACGAGTACATCCGCGTGCGCGGCGAGGCAGCTCCCCGCCTCCTGGAGGTCACCAAGACGCGGCATGGCCCCGTGGTCACGTCGGTGCTGCCCCTCGACAGTGAGAGCAGCCGCGTCGCCCTATCCCTCCGCTGGACTGGACACGAACCTTCCCACCTATCCCGCTCCGTCCTGGCCCTCAACCGTGCCCGCAACTGGGACGAGTTCACCCAGGCGCTCCGCGATTTCGACTGTCCCTCGCAGAACTTCGTCTACGCCGATGTCGAGGGCAACATCGGCCTCTACGTCCCCGGAAAGGTGCCCCTCCGACCGGGGCGACTGGGGCTGGTGCCCGTGCCCGGCTGGGAAGACGAGAACGAGTGGCAGGGCTGGATACCCTTCGAGGAGCTTCCCCACGCCCTCAACCCCAAGACGCACTACGTCGTCAGCGCCAATAACAAGGTCGCGGGCCTGGAGTACCCGCACTGCTTCTCCTGCGAGCAGTACGACGGCTTCCGTGCCCGCCGCATCGCCGACTTGCTGCTGGAGAAAGACCGCCTCTCGGCCGACGACTTCGCCCGCATCCAGAACGACGTTCACTCGCTCCCCGCCCAGACCTTCCGGCGCCTCCTCACTTCCCTCGCCCCCACCCTGCTCGAGCACCCGGCGCTGCAGGACAATCGTCCTCGCGCGGCCCGGGTCCTGACCCTCCTGCGCGAATGGAATTGCGAGCTGACCCCTGACTCCGTGCCCGCCACCGTCCATAAGCTGGTGGAGCACTTCGCCGCCGAGCGCGTCTTCCGCCCGTGGCTGGGGGACCTCACTGAGCGCTACCTGGGCCTCAGCCTGGGCCCCCTGTTCCACTACAGCGGCCTGCAGGTGGATAACAGCCGCCAGGTCCTTCGCTGTCTGCTGGAAGAGGACGAGCGGGAGTGGTTCCGCGACAGAGACGGCAACCCTCTGTCGCGCGAGGACATCCTGGCCGGGGCCCTGAACGACACCCTCGCCTACCTGACCCACCACCACGGCGAGGACCTCACCCGCTGGCGGTGGGGCGACCTGCATCGCCTCCGCTTCCACCACGCCTTGGGCCAGCGCCGTCCCTTGAGCCGCCTGCTGGACCGCGGCCCCTACCCTGTGGGCGGCGACCAGACCACCGTCAATGCCTCTTTCTACCTGCCTCGGCTTCCCCTCAACGACTACTCTGCCGGCCCTTCGTGGCGCATGATCGTGGACCTCTCCGACTGGGACTCCAGCCGCGCCATCCTGCCCACGGGCCAGTCCGGCCATCCCGCCAGCCCTCACTACGACGACATGATCTCCCTCTGGCGAGAGGGCCACTATCACCCCATGCTCTGGTCGAGGGACAAGGTCGAGGCTAACGCCGAGGGGCGATTGGTGTTGCGGGGGTAGTTGCTGCCGGGTCTCTAGGGCGGTGGCGGGCGCGTCACCGGCCTGCCGGCGAGGGCGGCCCTGCCTCACCTCGCCGGCGCCGGAGACGTCCACCAGACCCGAGTCAGATCGCAGAACGGAACGACAGGCGCTCGGGCTCCAGGCCCGCGTCGCCAGCGCATCCGCCCCCGATCCGTTGGTGCCCGCCCGTCGCACCCGGCGTCGGATTCAGCTCTAGTCTGCCAGAGGCACTTAACGGGCGGACTGGTAGAAGTAGATCCAGGCCGCGCCGAAGCCGCCCAGAATGATGACGATCAGCCAGGTGAAGGCGGGAGCGCTGGCGAAGAGAAGCTGATAGAGCCCCGCCAGCGCGCCCAGCACCCCATACACCATCTCCAGCCAGAGCTTCACCCGGACCTCGGCGAAGGACTGCGCCCGGTAGGCCATCCACGAGCTGACGGCCAAGCCCAGAGCAGCGGCGCCGAAGATGCGGCTCATGGTCGGGTCGATCGGGGTCCAGTTGAAGAGGCCCAAGAAGGCAGCGGGGATGAGGAACAACCCCAATCCGAATACGAGAGCGACCACCGCGTGAATCAGGAAGGCCGTGCGCATACCTTGTGTCATGTCTCGCCTCCAGCGAAGCACCAGGCCGACGGGCGGGCCGGTCGCGGGTCTCGGAGGGACGACGTCATGATACACCGGTTCGATAGGATATCAAGCCCACCAGGTCGCTGAGGCTCAGTCTTGGGCTCGGTCGGTGCCTACCTGCGGGCGCCGGCGGGATCGGGAGCGAGGGACATCGTGGTGCAGCTCAGGGTGACCGCGGCCGCCGCCTGCACGTCGGAGCGGCCGCGCCAGGACGGCACCTGATCGCTGGTGCTGTAGATGTCGCAGATACCGAGACGGCCAGAGCTCAGGTCAGCGCCGCACTGCAACCACCAAGCGCTGTAATTCTGGCGGGCTCAAGTCTCTCCTAGCGAATGCACGCCTCATGGCTGGCGGAGAGATAGGGATGACCGCCAACCGTGGTAGGCCCAGGTCTCTCTTGAGGAATCCGCGCCTCATGGCTGGCGGAGAGACGGGGATGATCGCCAACCGTGGTAGGCTCAGGTCTCTCTTGAGAAGCGAACGGGCGCTCGCTGAGGGCCTGCGGCAGGGCGTGGGCGCGCTTCAGAGTCTAGAGCACACCGGTTGCTCATCACTCTGGGTGCACCACACTCTTTCATGTCCTGTTCGGGACCCCTGACCGCATGAGAAGCCCGTCGCGGTTTCCCAGACCAGACAGAGGGGAAGACACCAGGCGGAGAGAGCCGTGCCTTGGTGCTCTACAGAAGTGGTAGCTTACCGTCTTCGGCGGGAAGCAGGATCTGACAGAAGGGAACGACGGGATCTCCCATGCCAAAAGGTCTACCTGGATCTTGAGCCCAGTCCTCTGAGAGAACCACGCTTTCCGAAATGCTTATGCCCTCTGGGTTGGTGTACTCGTAGTCACCTGCCAACTCGCGCAGCCACTCCATGAGCAACACGCTGTGAGGATAGTATCCGTCGGTGAATGCCGAGGGATCATTGCGTAGGTCCAGGTGAGCTCCAAGCGTGCAGTCTTCCTTTCTAAACAGGTACAAGCACTCTACGTTGGCGTCTCCTCGGTACACGTCAAGAAGAGACAGGACCATCTGCCACTCCGCATGGGTCAGGCTTGCGAAAAGCCTATCTGCGCGGTCCAGGAAAGGCTCACCCGGTAGAGGTATCCATCTCCAAGCAAGGCGCACCATGGATGACTGCGATTCACCGGTACTCAAAGTGACCTCCCTCCTCGATGGCATTGGTCACCAGACGGCATGACTATCCCTCGATGTGGCAGAATCCATCGCCGGGGCGTCAACATGGGGCCTGCTACCTCTAGGAGAGCCATCCCCAGGCTGCGCCCTTGTGCTAGCCCATGGGCCGTCTTTGCCACATGCGCAACTGTGGACGAAAGCCGCCCAGCCTGAAGCGCGACCGAGTATTGGCTGAAGCAGGTAGCGCTTCGCGTCCAGGGAACTCGCGCTTGAGATGTTGCCAGGCCGCTCCTGTCCATGCGAATAGCGCGTTCAGCAGTCGGTTGCGTCAGTATCGCTCAGGCAGGTCTGGATACCCAGCATGGGGACCAGACAGGGGAGCTGCGGCTCAGGCCCATTCTCTCTCACGGCTTCTACCTCTGACACCCCGGACAGAAGTACGACGCCCCGCCCAGGAACTGGATCTTCTCGATCGTCGTGCCGCACAACGGGCACGGCTTCCCCACCGCCTTGCTGTCCAGCACCCTCTTGTACCCGCCCGGCCGGCCGTACAGGTCTTTCTCGCTGTCCCTTCCCCCCAGCTCCGTCGCCTCGGCCAACACCTCCCGCACCGCCCGATACAGCGACCGCCGCCCGTCCTCGCTCACGTCCACCGCCCTCCTCCGGGGGTGGATCCCGGCTCGGAAGAGGATGTCCTGGGTGTAGCCGTTGCCCAGGCCCCACACGCCCGGCTCGCTGATCAGGAAGTACTTGATCGCCCGAGGGTCGCCCTCCGGGATGCCCTCGAACAGGCCCCGGAAGTAGTCGTAGGTGAACTCGTCGCTCAGCGGCGAAGGTCCCTTGGCCCTCAGGTGGGGGTGGACCTTCAGCTCGGGGCTTTCCAGCAGCATGGCCGAGCCCCACCCCTGGATGGACACGCTCAGGTGAGCGCCGTCCTCGAACCGCAGGAGCAGTTGATACTTCTTGGGCAGGCTCTTCTCATCCTCATGGAACAGGATGCGCTCGCCGCCCCCTCCCAACACCAGGAAGCAGCCCGGATCGAGAGGGGTGAGGATGTTGGTCCCGTGGGCCACGGACTCGCCCACCCTCTTGCCGGGCAGGATGGCCTCGTACTCCTCAGAGCTGCGGCTGTAGAAGGCGAACTTGTGGGGCGAGTTGCCCCGATTGCCAGATTGGATGCGCCTGCCGCGCAGCTCCGCCGTCATCTGCCTGGCAATGGTGAACGCTTCCGGTAGCTCGATCATCTCCTACCCCCCTTCCGCCGGTCAGGCCGATGCGGATCCGCCCCACTCAAGGATGACTACCTACGGCCGCCCCCTATCATGCCCCGATGGCTGCAGCCATGCCGTGGTCCGCCCTAGCGCGTCCCCGAGCCTGGGTGGATGCAGTGCTCCGCCCTCACCTGAGGCCGCCTGCGTCGCCGGTATTCCGTCTGACCACCATCGCTGAACGGAGGAACTATACAGGAGGTTGATGGTCGTGTGAAGCCAGGCATTACCGCCCGGAAGTTCGGGCGCTAGTCACAGGTTGGGCACCCGTCGGCGCCGAGGCCGCGGTTTCTGGGCCCCCTGGCCGTCACCCGCACAGGCGGGGAGAGGCTGTCTGGCCCCCAGGCTGGCGACTGCCCCGAGCACTCTGCCTGGCGTGCTGCGCTCACTGCTGATCGCCGTCGCCAAGAAGCTCCAGCCGGACGAAGCCCACCGAGAGCAACCGGGCATCGTCCGTGTGTGACTCGGGCAGGTCCGAGGGCCGGGCGGCGTACCCATAGCGCAGGACCAACTCGTTCCAGCCCTTGTCCATCAGCTCCGCCGGCACTTCCACCTCGGCACTCCAGGTCTCGCAGTCAGTCCAGCGATGGGCCGTCAGGGGCTTCCCGTTGATCTCGATGGCGACGTGCTGGCTCCGCCCCGGCACTGCCAGGGGAAAGGCCTCCACGCCCAGGCGGTAGTCCCTTCGGTCGGCCGCCAGCCATCTGGCGCTCGATTCGGTCCCCTCCGCCCACACTCCCCAATCCTCCGGCTCCGACCACCCTCGGAGCAGGATCAGCTCGTCCAAGGGAGGGGAATCGCCGTTCGCACCGGCTCCATCCACCTGAGCGATGCAGATCGGGTGCGGCCAGGGCGAGGGTCCCTCCGGCGGCTCGAAGCAGCCCACCGGATCAAGGGCCGGATTCGTCACCACCAGGTCCCACATCCAGCGCTCTTCCTCGCCCATCAGGTGGAGGAGTAGGTAGCGCACGTCGTAGCTCCGGAGCACCACCCCCGCCTTGGGGGAGCCCAGGGCTTGTGGGTCTTCTGACAGGAACTGGTGCAGTGTGCGGACGCGGCCAGGCAGGTACGGGCGGCCGCCGGACGCCGTCGGGATCCCGTGAAGGCTGGTCCCGTAGAGGATGCCGGGATCGGTCATCAGGGTGGGGTAGGCGACGTCCACGATGCCCCAGCTGCGGTCGCGCTCTTGCTGCAGCAGCCAGGCATAAGCGGGATGGGGGGCCGACGGCACTGGCACGCCGAACGCAGGTAGGGGCAAAGTCTCCAACAGCCAGATGAGCGCCACTAGGTACCGGGCGACCCGAGGCAGTGTCTCTATCTCCCGCGCCGCCAGCACCATCAGCCCAATGCCACCGACGAAAGCGTACCGGGCCATGACCCGGCCGTGCTCCCAGAACGGCACTACCGCCGTTAGGAGGAAGCCAGGCAGCGGCACCCCCCCATCGAATGGCGGCTGTGCTTGCCCCGAGGTGAAGAGGCCGGGCTTCAGGAGGTGGCCCAGCTTCCAGATGGCCTCGTTGAGGGGGCGTAGAGCCGGGAGCAGCACCGCCTCCCCGTTCCACTTGAGCAGCAGCCCACAGGACAGAAGGACCCCTCCAACCGCCAGCGCGGCCAGGTTGCTGCCCCCGCTTCGTCCCCTCATTGCCCTCCACAGTCCCAGCGCCCCGAAGGCCCAGGCCACCAGGCCTAGGTTGGACATCCCGGACTCGTCGTAAGGCCCGGAGTAGATGCTCCGGGCGACCCGCTGTAGGAGCGAAATGGGGTGGTGCACATTCAGGGCCACCAGGCTGTTCAGGCTGGCCCCCCAATGCAGGACGTGCGACAGCCCCAGGGAGATGACGCCATCCTGCTCCGTCCCGGCGCGGTAGAGCAGGATCAGCGGCAGGGTGATGCTCAGCGCCATGAGGGCAGTGGCGGCTGCCTGTGCCATGCGCCTGGGCCGGAGTATCTCCCGACCCCAGATGAGCAGGCACGAGCCACCCAGGAACAGTCCATAGAGCGAGAAGCAGCTGCCCAGGCCCCAGATCACTCCGGACAGCCGCAGCCATCGGCACGTACCTGCCCGGCTCCGGCTGCGCCGCGCTCCCTCCAGCGCCCAGAGCAGCCAGGGCAGGAGGGCCGACAGCCACAGCACGTTCAGGTGGCCCTGACTCACCCGGAACCAGCGCATGCCCACGAAGGCGAACACCAAGCCCACCAGACTGGCCGCCAACCGGCTTTCGGTGAACCGGCCGGCCACTCGGGATGCCCCTTCGAAAGCAACTACCGAGGACGCGATGGCAAGGACATTGTAGGCCAATGCGGGCCCGGCGAACTGGCTCAGAGGGAGCATGAGCAGGAAGAGGAACGGGGTGTGGGCGAGAGTGGCCGTGTGCCACCCGTGCGGGTGGGCGATCAGATCGCTGTAGAGAGGGGAGACGCCTCTCTCCAGAAGGCAGGCCTCATACCACCGGACCCCCCACAGCACCTCCAGGACGTCCGCCATACCGGGTATCGAGTGGACGATATCCGGGGTGCGCCAGCCCCAGAGGAAGAGCAGGGAGAAGGCCAGCCGCGGCAGAACCGCATCCGACAGGCGAACGCTAGGCGCCTGGGCTCTCAGTGCGGCACGTCGGAAGCGGAGTCCAGGCATCAGCTGCCTCCCCCGACAGCACCCGCCCCGCCGCTAATGGTCGGCTCACGGAGGGCGAGGTCCATCCGCGTGGTGCCTGCCGACGAGCGCGGAGCCGGCCTCATCCCGCCCCGGCGCTGCGGCCTCAGGCCGGGGCGGAATGGCGGGTGAGCCGTCTCTTCATGGCGCCGTGGCTAGCTGAAACTCCACATCCACGTGCGCGTGCACCGTCCCGCCCAGCATGCCCAGCCCGAACACTGCATCCGAGGGAATGGCGGAGCACACCCAGACCCCGTGGGGACCGCCGGCGCTCAGGTCCTGAATGTAGGAGCCACGGCCCATTCCGAAGCCGACCTCCCCCTGCTCGTTGGTGACGCCCATTTCGTAGGAGCCATCCCAGTCGTGCCCCGCGTTGGGTTGGGCCGGGGCGCCCGGCCAGTGAAAGGCAACGGGCTGGTGCGGGTTGGTCCGCACCACGATGGTGGCTGGGCCCACCACTTCCCGCAGGGCCACCACCCGAAAGACCTGCTGCCCTGACTGCACCTCGGCCCTCCTAATGTGGAAGCCGTACTTGGCCTGCAGTGCCTCTAGGGGTACCTCGTTCCCGTACTCGTCGTACGCCCTTATGCCTACCTCCACCGGCTGCTCTGGCGGGACAGGCGTCGGCGTGTCGGGAGGTGGTGGCAAAGGCGTGGGTTCGGGAGTAGGCTCGCTCTCCTGCTCCGGCGTCGGCGGAGGTGCCTGCTCCCCTTCCGGCGTGGTGACAGCCGCCAGCGGAACCGACTCGGGCGCCGGTTGTGGAGTGTCTGTGGGCTCAGGCGTGTCGGTTGGCTCGGGCGTATCCGTGGGCGCCGGGGTCTCGGTGGGCACCGCAGTCGCTGTCTCGGGCACCGACGTGGGCGTGGGCACGGTCGTGTCAGTGGGAGCGGGGGTGGGCGATGGAGCGAAGGTCGGAGTCGGGGTGAGGGCCTCAGCCAGCACCATCGGGGTCATGGCGATGGCCGTCTCGCGATACCGGCTCAGGTCCCGCGTAGGGTTCACGCCGCCGAAGCCCGGCACAGACGCATACATCCCTCTGGCACAGGCCATCAGGAGGGGCACGCCCAGCACCACGGCCAGGACCAGCCGGATGGCGAGGCCCGGGGGCAAGCGCCGAACCCCCGGACCCACGCTCCCAGCATCAGCCCGCGAACTGGCCTTCCCCGGGCCCGCGGCGTCTCCTCGCGGCGCCCTAGCCTCCTTCGCGCCGGAGGCCGCCGTCCATTCGGTCGCTTGGGGGAACAACCGATCGAGTAGCCCGAAGCCCTCCCATCGCTGCTGGGAGTAGGCGTGCTCCGGCAGGTACCAGGCCAGAGTGGGGGCGGTGACCCGACCCTCGACTGCCCCAGCGTCGCTGAGGAGCACGGAGCCCTCGGCGAAGATCGAGCCACCCTGCCGCTCCACCGGAGGCTCGCCCGCTTCCTGCCGAGCGTCAACTTCACCGGACTGCACCACCACCAGGCGCGATTGGCTGCGCTCGCCCAGCTCCTCACCGGGTTCGAGCACCATCGGTTGCAGCTGGGACGCTAGCTGGATCAGTTCGTCGGTGTCCCCGCCTCGGAACGGCTCCATCTCGGCGAGCCACTCGGCAAACCCGCGCAACGCCTCCCGGGGCCGGTATCCCAGTGTCCGCTCCAGCGTGAGGAGCTCCTCCGGGAACCGGCGGACAACTCGCCGTATAGCCTCCACCGGCAGGGCCCAGGCGCTCACGGCGGTAACCGCCTCGGCCCCGACCGAGTAATGTCCTCCCGAGAGTGCATCCGCTTCGCCCACCACGCTGCCAGGCCCGAGCCAGGCCAGCTGGCGGCCGCTCGCGTCTAGCAGGCGCAGGCGACCTTGAGAGACGACGAACGCGTGCCCGGCGGCTTCATTGCACCGCATGAGAAAAGCGCCCGGCTCCACTTGCACCGGTTCCAGCCGTTGTTCCAGGAACTCCAGCGCCTCGGCACCAAAGCTGCTAAAGAAGGGAACGCTGCCCAGAGCGGGTCTATCCACTGCGCATCCTCCACAGAGTTGGTGGAAGCCTTTCAGTCGCCCGCGGAAGCGATGAAGCTCCGCCGGCATTCAGCTGAGATGCAGCCATCATGCCACAACGAAAGCCGAGGTCAAGAGAAGCCTCCTGAAGTCCAGATCCCCTGGCCGGGGACCAGGGCGGACGCTGATCGGCAGCGAGGCGGGGGCGTGGTACACTGGCATCTCTCGCTGCCAGGGAGGATAGGCATTGTCCGAAGAACTGAAGATAACGGCCACCAACGGTGGTCTGGACCTGAGCCTGCTGAGACGGCTCGCTCAGAGGCCGCCTCTGTTCGCGCCTCACCAGGCCCGCTTCTGGGACGACCCGTACATATCCCGCCAGATGCTGGCCGCCCACCTCGATCCCCACACCGACGCCGCCAGCCGCCGCCCCGAGACCATCGAGGCCATCGTGGCCTGGCTAGTGTCTCACCTGGGGCTGCAGCCAGGGGATGCCGTGCTCGATTTGGGTTGCGGGCCTGGCCTCTACGCCTCCAGGCTATCCCGGCGGGGCCTGCGGGTCACCGGCGTGGACTTCTCTCCCAACTCGCTCGACTACGCCCGTCGCCAGGCGTGGGAGGACGGGCTCGAGATCGAGTACGTGCAGCTCAACTACCTGAAGCTCGACTACCGGGAGCGTTTCGACGCCGCCTTCCTCATCTACTTCGACCTGGCGGTGCTCTCGGACGCTGATCGGGACGAGGTGGTGCGCCGAACGCGCCGGGCCCTCAAGCCGGGAGGCGCATTCGTCTTCGACGTGCCCACAGCACGGTGGCCGCGCCCGCCGGATGGCTACCAGGAGTGGGACGTCTCAGCGGGCGGCTTCTGGAAACCGGGCCCGTACCTGAGACTGACGCAGCACTTTGACTATCCCGAGGCAGAAGCGCAGGTGCAGCAGACCATCGTCATAGAGGAGGACGGCACCCTCAGCCTCTACCGCATCTGGGATAGGTCGTACTCGCCGGAGACGGTCACGGCCATGCTGGAGGCACAGGGATTCCGGGTGGAGAGCCTGTGGGCCGACCTGACAGGCCGGCCTCTGGAACCCGACTCTCCGGCGCTCGGTGTGGTGGCGCGCAAGGAAGGGTAGATGGCGGTGACCGATGTCGGGCTCTACCCGGCCAGGATGCTATCGATCCGCTGCAGTTCCTCAGCGCTGAACTCCAGGTTCTGCAGCGCCTTGACGTTGTCTTCGACGTGGGAGACCTTGCTGGCTCCGGTCAATGCGGAGGTGACGGCAGGTTGGCGCAGCACCCAGGCCAGAGCCATCTGGGCCAGGCTTTGGCCCCGCTCTCGGGCCAGTTCGTTGAGCAGCCTGGCCTTGGCTACTTTGTCCTCGGTGACCTGGGCCTCGCTGAAGGCAGCGCTGGGCCTAGCGGCTCGAGAGTCCGGCGGTATCCCTTGGAGGTACTTGTCGGTGAGGAGGCCCTGCGCCAGGGGCACATACACGATGCAACCCATGCCCTCCTGAGGCAGGACGTCCAGGAGGCTCTCCTCGATCCAACGGTTGAACATGTTGTACGAGGGCTGGTGGATGAGCAGGGGCGTGCCCAGATCCCGCATTATGGCGGCGGCCTGGCGCGTCTGCTCGGGTGTGTAGGAAGAGATCCCGGCGTATAGGGCCTTACCCTGGCGGACGATGTGGTCCAGGGCGCGCATGGTCTCTTCCATGGGCGTTTCAGGGTCGGGCCGGTGGTGGTAGAAGATGTCCACGTACTCGAGGCCCATACGCCTCAGGCTTTGGTCCAGGCTGGCGACCAGATACTTACGGGAGCCCCAGTTGCCATAGGGGCCAGGCCACATGTAGTAGCCGGCCTTGCTGGAGATGATGAGCTCGTCCCGGTATGCGGCCAGATCCTTCTTCAGGATGCGACCGAAGGTCTCCTCGGCCGAGCCGGGGGGCGGGCCATAGTTGTTGGCTAGATCGAAGTGGGTGATGCCCAGATCGAAGGCGCGGCGAATCAGGGCCCGGCAGTTGTCCAACCGATCCACCTCGCCGAAGTTGTACCACAGCCCCAGCGAGATGGCGGGGAGCAAGAGGCCACTCTTGCCGCAGCGGCGATAGGTCATGGTCTCGTAGCGGTCAGGACAAGGAAAGGCTTCCATGGACGGCTCCTTTGATGCATGATGCGTGATACGTGATACGTGATGCGTGATACGTGATGCGTGAAGGATGGGACATATCACTGGTCACGCATCACGTATCACGCATCACGTATCACGTGCCTCGGCTCCTCCACAGCGCTACGAACTCCGCCCCGCTCATGGTCGGCTCCTGGGGGGAGTTGCCCTCAGGGTGGTTCACTCTGGCGTCTGGGGGAGGAGGGACGAAACCCTCGAGCAGAGGGTCATCGGTGTAGCGCATCCACTGGTCCACGAGCCGGGTGCGCAGGTCCTCCAGCACCGGCCGCAGGTGGGGCTCGGCGGCCAGGTTGTTGGTCTCATTGGGGTCGAACACCAGGTCGTAGAGCTCCTCGCGGTCGTAGTCCCTGTCGGCCCAGCCGTGGGCCAGCCAGAGGTCCTTGCTAGGGCTCTCGTCGCAGTTGGGCAGGACGGGCCGGAGGCGCTGGTCGAAGCGGCGGATGTACTTCCAGCGCTGGGTGCGGATGCAGCGCATGGGCTCGTAGGCGGCGTGGTAGGTCACCTCAGAGTAGACGGCGTTGCGCACCTCGTCCTTCTCCCCTCGAATGAGAGGCATGAGGGAGACACCCTCCAGCCACTCGGGCGGCTCGATCTCGAGCAGGTCGCACAGAGTGGGGAAGAGGTCCAGGTGCGACACCAGGGCGTCCATCGCCTTGCCTCCGGTGAAGCCGCCGGGCCCCTGCATGATGAGCATGACGCCGATGCCGCCGTCGTACAGGTTGCACTTCATTCGAGGGAACGCCATGCCGTGGTCGGTGGTGCAGAGGACCAGGGTGTTGTCGGCCAGTCCGCCCTGTTGCAGGGCTTCGAGCACCACGCCCATCTTCTCATCCAGAATGCGGGCGCTGCTCTTGAAAGCGGCCATGTCGTAGCGGGTCTCGGGGGCGTCGGGCAGAGGAGCGGGCGGCCCGGCGAAGCGCGGGTCATCTTCGGGGCCAGGCTCGGGGAAGGGGCGGTGGGTCTCGGTGAAGCCCACGGACAGGAAGAAGGGCTGCCGGGGCGGGTGCCGGAGGAACTCGGCAGCGTCATGCTCGGCCTCCCGGCGCCGCTCGCGGGGGAGGCCATGGCCCAGTACCTCGTCGTAGCCGATGGTCTCGGCCTCGGCGGCCACGTGCTGCACTCCGGCCAGGGCCGAGTAGTAGCCGGCGGTGCGCAGGGTGTGGACGATGTGCTGGCTGTAGTCATTCAGCCGAAAGCCGCGGTGGGCCAGGCCGATCATGCCGCAGGAGTGCGGCGAGCGGCCGGTGAGGAGCGCGGCGCGACTGGGGGAGCAGGTGGGCCCGGCGCAGAAGGCCTGACGGAAGAGGACGCCCTCCTGGGCCAGGCGCTGGATGTTTGGGGTGGGGATGGCGTGCCCGTAGGGCTGGACGTAGCGGCCGGTGTCGTGGGAGTGCAAGTAGAGGATGTTGTAAGGCGGCATCTTGGTGCGACCTCCATCGGGGACAGTGTGCCGTGAGGAGGAGGGTGTGTCAATGAGGGCATGGCGGCCGTAGAGCGCGCCATACGCCTTCAGCTTGGCCTCCTGCACTCAGACAGGGGCTCTGAGTCAGTCAGCGAGGGGGCTTGGCAAAGCGGTTGACCGCGTGAGGGCGGCCTAGAAATCCGCGGTCAGGCGGTGAGCGTCGAGGGCTGAGGTGTCTACGAAGACGCGCAACCAGCGTAGTCCTTGGCCAGGTAATCATCGTGACGGGCGGAGATGTCGCTCTTGCCCGAGCGGAAGGCGCCGACAACCTCAAGGCCACGCTGGCGCTTCGCCGCCTCACCAATCTCGGTGTATGAGCGAAGGGCAGTGTCAGTACACTGACGCACCAGTTCCGACGCCGATTGGCCGCGCTTGGCCGCCAGGGTCTGCAGTCGCTCAGGCTGTTCTTCAGTCAACAGGACTTGAGTTCTCACCATCCGCCTCTGCCTCCATGAAGGCAGCAATGGCACCATGATACCGTATGACGCATGTGGCGCTTCCGCTGGAAGAAGGCCATCGAGGAGTCCGCGCCCCCAGGTGCGGGCCGGAGTCGATACCTGCACGCACTAGCTCCCATCGCCCGGCAGTCAGCGCCTAGGGCGCCGCACGCACGTGGGGCATGTGCGCTCCTGGCGATGGCTTAGGCCCTTCTTGCAGAGGAGCCTATGATGAAACCAGTGGAAAGCCAGCCCTGGCCCCGAGCGAGCACGGGCCAGGGCTGGCTTGTGCTGGACGCGGCTGGCGTCGGCGCCGCCCGGCCTTAGCGCCACGCGACGGGTAGGTACGTGTGTCTGTCGGCGATGTGGATGGCGATGCGGGACAGGCTGGACAGGGTGGCGTTGTCGGGGCTAGACAGGGCTAGCAGGGCCGTCTCGATGACCTCGGGAGTGCCATCGTCCACCAGGTTGAGGATGACGAAGCCGACAGTCTCGCCAGGCGCGATGGTTACGGCGTCGGATTCGAGGGTGTAGTCCACTCCGAGGCCTTCGCCCGGGATGTCGCCGCCCCACTCGACCACGACGTGCACTGTCACGGGCAGCACAGACGGTTGGCTGAGATAGACGGGTATACGCAGGGTCCGGGCGTTCTCGGCCACGTGAACCTCGTGCCCGGCGAAGCCCACCCGGGCCCTGCCGTCGTCGGCCACGTAGAGGTTGTAGTAGGTATCCCCGAGGTGGCGGGCCACGTACACCACGCGGCCATCGTCTGGGGCGAAGGCATGATGCCCGACCCCTGTGCCCGGTTCTAGATCCCCGTTCACGCGGACTGCTGCCTCCGCCGGGCCTTCCACTGGTACCACGTAGAGCTCTCCCCGGAGGGCCGGATCGCGTAGGTCGGGAAGGAGGGCCTGACGGCCGTCAGAACTGATCTGAACTGCCCAATAGGGGGTCCCCCACACGTTGAGCTGCTCCGACAGGATCACGTAGTCCCAGGAAGGGCCACCCACCGGAGCGCTGTAGAGGCGATGCACCAGAGCCTCGCTCAGGGAAGCATCGACCTCGTAGAGCACCCTGCGACCGTCGGGAGTCAACTGCAGCTCGAAGTACAAGTCGTTCTCGATGGGCGCGCCCAGGCGGACGGCGGCCTCGGGCGGCCCGTCTATCGGCACTGAGTAGGGATAGAGACGTGGCTCGGTGGACGTTCTCGTGCAATACACTACCGTCTGTCCGTCGGGGGTGATCTCTAGACAGAAGCCGGTGGAGTAGGGCGGGCGGGGCAGGCTGATGGGGACGCTCGCGGAGGCGGGACCACCTGGATGTACGCTGTGGAGACTCCAGGTATTCTGAGGACCGTTCACGGTGAAGACAACGCGGTCCCCAGTGGGGCTCAGAACGACCCAGTCCCCGAGCGGGCCGGCGGCGTTCAGCTTCACCGGCTCGATTACCTCGCCGGGCGGCAGAGAAAGCTCCAGGCTATAGAGGTGACGGTCCATGTCGGCGCCGGTCGACATGGTAAGCACCAGGTACCGGCCGTCAGAGGTGACCTTTGGGTTGGACACGCTGGCACCAGAAGGCAGTTCAGAAAGCAGCGTTGCCGCCTCGGCCGGTCCGGCTGCCGGCACCGCATAGAGACGGGGCCCCTTGCTTGTCCCCGATGTGGCGTACACCACCTTGTCGCCGCTGGGAGTCAGGAGGAAGAACGGGACAGGCTCACCAGGCATACTCAGTGCCTTGCGCGACTCGGCGGGACCGCTGACAGGTGCCGAGTACAGCGTCCCGCTAGCGCTGTAGACCATGATCGAGCCATCCTCCGTGATGTCGTACCACGGCCCAAAGCTGTACGGATCCCGGTCGGCCGGGCCGAAGCTCACCGCGGCCGTCGCCGGCCCGGCTATGGGCACACTCCAGAAGCTGACCCTGTAGGATGCCTGTGGGTCGGGAAGGCCGTAGATGACCCGGTTGCTGTCCGGGGTTATGTGGAACTGGGGCTCGCCTGCGTACGGACCGAAGTGGCTGACAAGCTGAACCTGGGGGCCGCCGCTGAGGGGCACGGAGTACAACGACCACTCGCCGGGCGAGTTGAGCTCGAGGGTCTCGTACACGACGTATCGGCCGTCGGGGCTGATCTTGAAGCTGCGCACGTCGATCGTCAGGGGGTCCGTGGTCAGCCGCACGGAGGCGGCCAGGACGGCCTGGGGCTGGGCCAGCAGCAGCGCCAGGGCGAGGGTGAGGGCGAGCCATAGGTGCCAGCGGGGACGGGCAACGGTCATCATCGGCCTCCTGGGCAGCGACCAGACCAATGCTGTCTGGCGCAGACCTGTGGTCAGCGCGCGGCAGGCGTACGGCCGGGAATCCTCAAGGCGAGTAATGTCCGGCTGCCATGCCTATAGCGAGGCGGATGTTAGCTGTCAAGGCGGAGATTCGGAAGAGGAAGTCTCATCCCCCGGCCCCTTCTCCCACACCGTGGGAGAAGGGGAGAGGACGACACGTGAGCCCGGCCACTCGCCGTGCGTCGCGCGTCACGGTTCACCTGTCAGGCCACACCGATCCCCCGCCAACAACAGGGGCCCGGCAGATCGCGCTCGTATTCGACGGTCAAAGGGGGGCCAAACGTGTAGTAGCGACGGACGTAGACGAGCTTGCCTTCCTCGAAGCGCAGGGGAACGAGGAAGCCCTTGCTGGCGTCGGAGACGGCACACTCAAGTCCGCTCTCCAGGTCCACCAGCAGCAGGCGGGTAAGCGGACCACGGCGTTCGTCGGCGGTGAGCCACTCCTGCACCGCGACGAGCGACGAGTCGGGCGACCAGAGGCAGGGTTCGCCGAAGATGCGCCTGCCGAAGTCGTAGGAGTCGAGGCTGAGGTTGTAGCAGGCCGGCCCAAAGCGGATCTCCTGGGCATAGCGGAGCCTGGCGATGTGGTGCCCGTCGGGAGAACGCACGTACCGTGACGAGGGATCGTTCATCATTGCCTCACAATAGAGCTGACCGCCTTGCTCATGAACGGGATGTGGGCAGGGAGACGAGATAGCCGGAGGCGCCCATGGCGATGAGGAGGAGTACGGCGCCTGCGAGCAGGGAGGCGGTGAAGAAGACGGCATACAGGATGGCGGCCCACATGCAGATCAGGCCCATAACCTTGCCCTGCAAAGGGATTCCCCGGCCGGAGCGGAAATCCCTGACATAAGGGCCGAGCCGCTGGTGGTCGACCAGCCAGTGGTAGAAGCGGTCGGAGGAGCGGGCGTAGCAGGCAGCGGCGAGAAGCAGCAAGGGAGTGGTGGGCAGGAGGGGCAGAAACACACCCACGAGGGCCAGGGCCACGAGCAGACTGCCGAGGCCTATAAGGATCGGTCTCCTCAGGTCATCCACGACGGACTCCGCCCTTAGGGGATGCGGCTCTATCGTGCGCCGGATTCCGGCCCCAGTATTGTTGATGCCCGCACCAGGCGCAAAAGTGGCCCGGCATGGCTTGCGCCGGCGATGCCTCACCGGGGAGAGGCGCACCCCGCGCCCGAGCCCGGTCGGTCCCCGCCGGCTCGGTCGACCGCCCTGAAGAGCAGGGCCATCCCGACCAGAAGGCCGGCGCACGCCAGGTACGCGCCGGAGAGAGCGAACCGGCCGCTGATGGGTGCAACCAGGATGGGAGACACGAACTGACCCAGATGTATGGCGGTGGTAAGCGAGCCGAAGGCGCGGCCGCGAGTCGCTGGGGGCACCATTAGGATGAGCCACAGGGTGAGGTGGGGCACTACTACTCCGTTGGCGGCCCCGGCCGCGATCAGCCCGGCCAGAATGATGGGGTAGCCCGTGGCCAGGCCCAGAATGAGGTAGCCGGCAGCCATGGCCAGGAAGATGCCGGCGAACAGAGAGGACAGGGGAAAGCGCTTCGCCAGGGGGCCGTATGCCATTCCGGCGGCCCCGGCAGACAGGTTCATCACAGCCAGCGCGGTGCCAATCTGGGCGCCCCCGGCACCGAAGTGGGAGCTCAGATAGAACGGCAGGTGAACCACTATCACGAAGAAGGCGGCCGTGCGCAGGAGCGCCACCAGGTAGGGCACCGCCAGCCGCAACCCGAGTCTGCCCGAAGCGGCCGAAGAGGATCGGGTTCGCTCCGGCGTCGGCGGAGAGCTGGTGCGCTCCGGGGCCGATCCGCGGTCGGGCTCGGGCACGCAGAGCAGCGCCATAGGCACCACCGCCAGGGCAGCCAGGAAGAGCAGGAAGGGGTCCCGCCAGTGCCGGTCGGCTAGGAGGCCTCCGACCTGGGAGAACAGGGTACCGCCGAACCAGATGACGGCCGACTGATAGCCCAGGTAGCGGTCGCGTTCCTGGCCGGAAAGGTAGTCGGAGATCAGGGCGGTGGAGGCGGTGATGGAGCCGGCCACCCCCAGGCCCAGGACCACCCGAGACGCCAGGATGGCGGGCAGGGAGGGGAGTGCGTAGCCGGCGCTGCCGGCCAGCCCCACGATGACCAGGGAAGTAAGCAGCACCGGCCGCCGGCCCCAGCGGTCCATGATGGCGCCGGACAGAGGGGCGGCGACGGCGATGGAGAGGGCGGGCGCGGTCAAGACCAGAGGGACGAGCAGGCTCACGCCCGGAACGGCAGAGAAGTGGGCTTCCATGGCCGGCAGGGCCGGGGAAACGGCGGCAGCGGCGGTGACGACGAAGATGCCGCTGAGAAGGACGGTGAGATTACGTATGGCTGTGCCGCTCCCGGAGCTCGGTGATGTGGGCCCCATGACGGACAATGTGAGGGACGCGGAGACGGGCGTCAAGGGCGAGCCCGAAAGGGCCGCCGACCTAGGCCCGCCCGTCCTCGGCCCTGAGATCTTCGATCAACTCTTCGACTAGGCGCTCGATCTGGGGCAGGGCCTCATCTGCCTCGCTAACGTCCAGGTCGTGCACGTGCCAGTACTGGATGCGGTCGGCCCACAGAGGGAAGTGTCGTTCCATCAGGGGGCGATGCTCGTCCTCCTTGAGGGCGATGATGCGCTGGGCCCGCATGAGGTCATGCTGGGTAAGGGGGATGCGCGTGGGCCCGGTGCAGTCCAGGGGGATGCCACGTTCCTCGAGGGCCTGCCGGGCCCAGGGGGAGAGGTCGCCATCAATCGTGTGGGTGGCGAGGCCGCGGGAGAAGGCGCGTTGAGGCAGACCCAGGGCTCGGGCGCGATGGTTGAAAACCGCCTCCGCGAAGCGGGAGCGGTAGAAGTTGCCAGTGCAGATGAAGAGAATGGTAGGCTCCGGGTTCATGTTTGACCTACGTCGGCTGGTGTAGCGGGATGGTAGACGATGGTAGGCGACGGGGGCAAGCTGCGGCATCGGGACGCCCACCCGGGCGCCGGCGGCGTGAGAACTGGGAATCTGCCTTCGTCTTGTGACAAGGATCAGGACTCGTACACCTGACGGGCCTTGGCGATTGCCACGTGCTCGGGGTTGATCTCGATGCCGGCGGACGCCTATCTGCACCGTATGGGCAGGCGTCGCTCACCGTTGTGGCCGCGAAGAATGGGTGTGGCACAGTTCTCAGCGGATGCTGACCGAGCCCAGCCCCACCTCCACGTTCAGCTCCAGCCGATTGGGCGCTGTGGCGTAGCTGGGGGACCGGTAGGCGCCCGGGCCGACGCGTTCGAACCGGGGGGATACGCTGGTATCGGCGAGGCCGCCGCTGGCCCGAATGTGGGCCTCCACCCCCTCAGGAATGCGTATCACCACCCCCGCCACCCCTGAGCGCACGTCAGCCCGGGTGTAGCCGGCGGCTGCGGGCATGGTCACCTCGGTGGAGCTGGCCCCCGTGTCCAACCGCAACTCGGTGACCTGGAGCTCCGACAGATCCAGCCACGTGGCGCTGGCACCCGTCTTCAGGTGCAGCTCCAGCGGCACCTCGGGGTTGAGGGCCACTTCCCAGTCCAGGGCGCCGCGGCCACTCCACCAGGTCCAGGGGAAGGCGAACTGAGGGTAGACCCGGCTGGGGACGCGCAGGTCGACGTCGAGGAGGTCGGCACGGCGAAGGACATCGTACTTGAGGCCGCCGGCGAACCTGCCCGACAGCAGCTGGTCGGGGGCGGCCCTGCCCGTCACCCGCAGCTGCCCGGCGCCGTGGTCGAGTCGGACCCGTGCCCGCGCCGCGCCCTGAAGGGGGATGCTCACCTCCTCGATCTCCACCCCCTCCGGCTTCGCCAGCACTCCCCATACGAGCCACACCCCCACGCCGATGAGCAGAAGCGGCCACAGCAGTGACCAGACGTCCACCGCGATAACCCCGAGGTTGCTAAGCAGGAGCAGAAGACCCACGAGAACCAGCAGAATCCCCCATAGAACGCCACTTCTCCTCATCTTCGGCCTCCACCCATGGCTGTCAGGCGCCGGTCGTCTGGCCCCCGCTCACCGTCCCGAACCGCCCGCGGCGACCACCGTCCCTGCCTGTTGCAGGACCTGTCTTTCCTCTTCATCGAGCTGTTGCAGGAGCCGGCCCTCACTGCGGCTCATATCGAAGGAGCGCCGAGGCCGGCCATCGGGCCGGTCACACTGGTGACCGTTATGTAGGCACCAGCCGGCCGCCCCGCCCGCCAGGGCTCCCCGCAGGTCGGCCAGGAAGTCGTCGGCGCGCGGCTGCCATTCCCCGAAGCCGCGCCTGAAGGGTTCCTGGTAGTGGACGGGGGCGGCAGACGATAGCTCCTCCAGGGCGCGCCGGTACTCCCGCGTGGCCGCCTCCGTCTCTCCTGGGGAGCCAGGGTGGCGGGGTCGGTGAGGGGCGACGAAGTCCAGGCCGGCCTCATTGACATAACGCCCCAGCTCCTCGGGGGGTATGTCGCCCGCATGGGAGGCCGTCACCAGCCGCTCCGAGTCCAGCGCTTTGACCTCGTCCCGCAACCCTCGAAGCTCCTCGAAGCTCACGTGACGCCGGTCGCGGATGTTGTGCTCGTTGGCCAGGTCGAAGTAGAGGTGCCGGAAAGGTCGCAGCACCTCGGTGACGGTGCGCACGGCCCGCAGATGGGCGGCCTGCTCCGCCCGCAGGTTGACGCCCACGGCGCCGTTGCCCCGGGACAGGGTCACGTCCACCGCCAGGCCCGTCCTTTCGGCCAGGCGGCAGAGTGCCTGGAGGCGGGAGAGGTAGGGCTCGCGCGGCTCGCCCTCCAGCGTCACCGCGGAGACGGGCTCGAAGGCGCCCCAGGTAGCCCACACCCGGACCCAGTTGAACCCCAAGCGGGTGAAGTCCTGCAGGTCCCGCTCCACGCAGTCGCCCGGGGCGCCCAGCGCGCCGTAGTAGCTGATCCCGAGGAGGAAGGTGCGCCTGCCTTCCAGGGTGAAGGCGCCGTCCTCGATGCCAAGTGTCACGATGCTGCCTCCTGCGCCGGTGCGTCGCCGGGCTGCCGCCATTATAGCTTACGGAGGGCGGGTGACTACCTCTGGGGTCACCCATAGGGTCCCGGTGAGGACGCCTCGCTCTGGCGGGAGTGCCTACGAGGGTGGGCTGCCGGGGACCGGCGCATAGCGTCGGGGCATGCCGCCAGACAGGGCCGATCAGAAGGGCCAGTTGACCCACGGGCGCCGGAAGGCCAAGAGGACGTGGTGTCTCGGTCTCATGCAGAGAAGCCGAAATGCGGAGGAAGGGTGTGGAAACCGCTCTTGGCGGCTCTGCGCCTTTGCGTGAGGCTGTTACCGGTACTCCCCGTACTCCTCGATGGCCTGGTACAGGGCCACGATGTTCTCCCAGGGCACGTCTGGCTCCAGGGAATGGGTGGGGCCCAGCACCAGGCCACCGTCTTGTCCGACCGTCTCGATGCGGCGTTTGACCTCGGCGCGCACCTCCTCCGGGGTGCCGAAGGGCATGGTGGTCTGGGTGCCGATGGTGCCCCACAGGGCCAGCCGGTCCCCGTAGTGCTGCTTCACCATCGCCGGGTCTATGCACTCCGGCTGCACCGGGTTGAGGATGGTGACCCCAATCTCGATGAGTTCGGGGATGATGGCCTCCGGGTTGCCGTCGGAGTGGTAGAAGATGGGCAGGTCCGGCTTCACGGCGCGAGCCTCCGCGATGATGTCCGCCATGCGCCCCTTGAACCACTGCCGCCAGGTGGCTGGGCTCATGATCATGCCTGTCTGCATGCTGACATCGTCGCCGAGGATGAGGACGTCAACGTCGTGGGCGGCGAAGAAGCGGGCCTGCCGGCGCCTGACCTCGGTGATGCGGTCCAGCAGGTAAGTGGCCAGCTCGGGGCGGAGCTGGAAGTCCAGGAACAGTTCCTCCATGCCTCGCATCTGCCAGGCCACCTCGAAGATGGTGGTGGCCATGGCCCCGCCTACGGCCAGGTCGCGGTCGTGGAACCGGCGGATGGCGGTCGCGGCGGGCGGGTGTCTCTCGGGAGCGGCCAGGTCGGGATAGGGATAGGCCTCGAACTGGGCCAGGGTAGTGAAGGAGCGCATGGAGGGGACCTAGCGCTGGAAGTGGTGGAAAGTGCCCGGGATGTGGGCTGTGCCCCATTCGCTCAGGGTGGCACCGTCTGGTAGCTCGGGATGGTAGCGAGCGAAAATCTCTCGGCGAAGCCGGGCTTCCTCTGCCAGCCTATGTGGCGGCAGGCTCAAGCCCACGAAGCGTATGTCCACGCCGAAGTAGTCCTCGGGGTCGTCGCGGCCCGTCTTCTCCTGGAAGAGGCGCTGCACCGCCGGAGTGAGCCCCCAACTAAGGTCTTTGGGGACCCGGTCCGGCCTCTGGCGCGAGACGGCCGTCAAGATGCGTTCCCTGGGTGTCATGCCACAGGCCTTCCGGCTCAGGCTCGTGCTCCGGAGCGTTACGCCAGGTCTGGGGGCAGGAACCTCTCCCCCTTGATGATCGGCTCACCGTCGAGGTATAGGTCGGTGTGGCGGCAGCAGATGTCGAAGTGCACCTCGGACTGGTTCTGCCCCCCGAGGCCGCAGTGCGGTGCCGGGGCTTCGAAGGTATTGCGGCCCAAGGCCACTAGGACCGTTCCGTAGAGCGACTCCGAGTCCATACCCACGTGTGTCCAGTCGGCCCGGGGATCGGTGCCCCAGCCGGCGTGGGAGAGGCGGAAGGCGCCCTCGTCGCCGGCTCGTTCTAGGTGCGCCTGCAGCAGGGCAGCGTCCATCCCGCCGGAGATCTCTACGATGCGCCCCTTCTCCAGCTTGAGGACCACGCGGCTTCGGGCGTGCCGCCACAGGCCCAGCAGCACGTCCCCGGGCTCGATGACGTAGATGCCCTCGGCGCTGTCCTCCAGGGGTGCGCAACACACCAGTCCCGACGGCCAGTGATCCCAGCGTCCGGGCTCGTCGGCCAGGCCGCACTGGTAGGCTCCCTTGCGGCCGTCCTTGCGGAGGACGTAGTCCGAGCCCGCCGCGGAGACGATATGGATCTCCCTGGCCTCTTGGAGCCTCTGGGCGCCGGCGAGCCCCCGCCGACGGATCGCTTCCGCAGGCATCATCCGTATCAGGACTTCCAGCGGCTCCTGGACCATGAGCACGCGCGCCCCCGAAGCGAGGGACTCGCTGTGAGTGTCGGTGTACATCCAGGAGCCGATCCCTCGGGGGACGGTGCTCATGCCCAGGACCATGTCGGCGTGGCTCCAGGCGGCTCGCACCAGTGGGTCGTCGAAGCGCTGGTCGCCCTGGGAGGTGAGGATGTAGGTGTCGGCGCCCAGGCTCCGGGCGGCGGCGAAGGCGGCCGGCGGGTAGTGGGGATGGGGGAAGCGGGGGTCAGTGAAGATGAGCACGGTCTCCCGCTCCTGCACCTTGCAGCGGCGCAGCACGTACTGGAACCTAGCTACCAGGTCGGCGCTCGCCAACTGAGTCTGCATGCGAGCTCTCCCTCACCTTGGTCGTCTGGCGGGTCGGCGCCACGGCGCTTCACCTGGCACCTCGAACCGGGTCTACCCTCAACTCGGGTCAGGGTGACACCCTCTGTGGCTGCCTGATAGCACCTGGGGGATGCTCACTGTAGTCGCGAGAGGAAGCAGATGAAGTGCGGGCTCTCCAATAGCACCTTCCGCTGCCAGGGACAGGCGGGCGACGATACCTTTCTGGCAGCGGAAGGTGCTGGTGTGCGGCGTCATGGCCACTCTACCAAAGGATGCTCTTGGAAACCCAGGCGGCAGCCGAAGTCTCGTCCTCCGGGCAGGCGGCTTGGCAGGCGAGCAGGCCCTAGCACTCCTCACGTCTCACCTCAGGGCAGGTGACAGCTGGCTGCCATAACGGGCCTCACTTCCAGGCACGCTGCACCTTGGCGATAGCCTCGGCGATGGAGACGGTGTCAGCCTCACTACCCAGAAGCAGGTTCTGGGTTAGCCAGCAGTCCTCTTCTCGGCACACTCTCTCGGCCACCGGGCAACGCTCAGCATTCTCCTGCTTGCTCGGGACGGCAACGCCGGTCAACTTCCCCAGGGCCTGGCTGGCTTCCATGACGGCGTCCTTGGCATACAGGGGCGTGTAGCCATCGCATGCAGGGATTCCTTCCGCTGACAGTGCTCTAAGGAACTCCTCCCGGCTACGGCCCCCGAAGCCAGCTCGGTCATAGCGGAAGATGTAAAGGTGGTAGGCATGGTGGGTGACGCGGGCGTCGCGTTCGAGCGGCCGGATGCCAGGGATATCGGCAAGGTGCTCGGTGAGAATGGCTGCGTTCCTCTCCCTCCGCGCCAGCTGCTTTTCAGCCCGCGTCATCTGCGCCAGCAGTACAGCGGCCTGCCAGACGCTCATGCGAGCGTTTGTGCCCAGCACTTCGTGCTGATACCAAGCTCCCTGTCGCACCCGCCCGACGTTGCGGTAGGACCAGACCCGGTCCATGAGATGATCGTCGTCACCGACCACGGCACCCCCCTCGCCAGCGGGGATGTTCTTGCTGGACTGGAAGGAGAAAGTGCCCAGGTCGCCGATGGCGCCCACTCTTCGCCCCTTCCAGGCGGCCAGATGAGCCTGGGCGCAGTCCTCGATCACCAGAAGCTTGTGCTTCTCCGCTAGCGCCAGCACCGCATCCATGTCCGCCGGGCAGCCTCCGATGTGCACCGGGATGATCGCCTTGGTCCTCTCTCTGACCAGCCTCTGGGCGCTACGGGCGTCAATCTGGTAGGTTTGGGGCTCTATGTCGGCAAAGACTGGGATGGCGCCCACATGCAGCACGGCCGACACAGTGGCCACGAACGTGTACGGGGTGGTGATCACCTCGTCGCCATAGGTCACCTCGGCACCGCGCAGTGCCATAGCGATGGCGGCCGTGCCACTGGGCACGGAAACGCAGTATCTGGCCTCCTGCATGGAAGCGAAGTTCTCTTCGAACTCGGCGATGATCTC
Organism: Anaerolineae bacterium; assembly: GCA_013178015.1. NCBI lineage: Bacteria > Bacillati > Chloroflexota > Anaerolineae > Anaerolineae bacterium. Next base: position 20,037 of record JABLXR010000023.1, on the reverse strand, counting down.
GCTGCCGATGCCCCACTTGCCGCTGCGCAGGGCTCGCAGGAGGGCCTGCTCTTCCCTCTCATCCCAGACTGGCCAGGCTGGGAAGGGATCCCGTCGTATGGGCGTCCCACCATCTATCGCCAGTCGCTCTGTTGACAGGGTAGTCATGTTACTCCTCAGTGTGCTGCTGAAGTTAGCCTCGCCGGTGCGCCAGGCACCCTCTGATGAAGGTAAGATCGTGCTGGAGCTTCTCTCGGGTAGACACACCGGGCGGGCCGCCGCCAATGGCTTCCCCAGCCAACCCTGAGGTAGAGAGACTCGTGCCGCAGAGATCCTCGACAGACAGGTAGCCGTCGTACCCAGTGGCCAGGAGAGCCCGAATGACCTCCGGCCAGTCTACCATGCCCCTCTCCAGCGTGTCGTAGTGCCATTGCCACCGGCCGTCGCCGTCCCGAAGCCACGAGATGTTCTTGACGTGCACGTGTGCCAGGTACTCACCCAGGATGTCAACCGCCATCCACCAGCTCTCTCTCCCGGCGAGGATCATGTTCGCTGGGTCGAAGATGACGCCGTACGTCTCGGGGGAGAAGCCGCTTAGTAACCGCCGCGCGCCACTGGCGCTTTCGGCGACGGACCCATGGTGCGTCTCCAGCAATCCCCTAACCTGGTAGTGCCGCAGTGTCGCCTCTGCGCGTCTCAGGCCTTCTTTCGCCTCGGCGAGTGCGCGCTCGAATCCCGCCCTGCCATCGTAGTCCTCATCAAGAGCGATCCTGATCCGAGGACAATCCATCTCAGCGGCCGCCCGGCAACACCTATCCAGCTGCTCAGCCTGGCTAGCGCGCACGTACGTGCCCAAGCACGATACCTCTAGGCCCGCTTGCTGGGTGAGGCTCCTCAAGTAGGAGCTCTTCGCACTGATGGCGTCGGGGTGCACGTGAAAGTCCGGGTGCACCCTCCATTCCACCGCGTCATAGCCCAGTGTGCTCAGCTCCTCCGCCACGCCCTCGGGGCTGTACTCGCCCATCACCACGGTGAAGACGCTGATCCTCATGCCCGCGCCTCCGACGCTCACCCCCTAACGTCCACCTCTCTGCCCTTCCGAGCGGAGTCATAGATAGCGCAGATCAGCTCGAGGGCCCGCCTGCCCTCCTGGCCGTGCACCTGAGGCTGACGGTCATCAACGATGGCACCCACCATGTCTTCGATGATATACTTGTGGCCGTAGTACTCTCGTTGGTCTTCCTCGAACTGGCTCAGATCGAGACGCTTCGTCCAGTCCATGGGCTCCCAGACTACGAGCCGTGGCGGCAGACCCTCGAGCACCATAGTGCCCTTCTCTGCATGTATCTCTATGCGATCCCCGAAGTCCGGATAGGCGCAGGTGGTCCCCTCGATCATGCCTAGTGCTCCCGACCTGAGCTTCACCACCGCGACGGCCGTATCCTCCACTTCTATGCCGGCGTGCCCGAGCGTCTCCATCCGGCCGTATACAGAGGACGCATCACCCACCAGGTACAGAAACGAGTCAATGATGTGAATACCCTGATTCATGAGGGCGCCCCCACCATCGAACGCCCAGGTCCCGCGCCAAGAGCTGTCGGTGTAGTACTCCTGAGTGCGATACCGGCGACACACAGCATTGCCCAGGATGACCTTGCCCAGCTCGCCCGATTCCAGCGCCGCTCTAGCCTTGCGCATGCCCTTCCCGAACCGATGGGGCATCACCACCTGAAGCTTGACCCCTGCCCTGGCACACTCAGCGATGATGGCGTCGGCCTTCTCGAGAGTGACCTCCATCGGTTTCTCGACGATGACGTGCTTGCCAGCTCGGGCCGCCGCCACGGCTATCTCTCCGTGCGTCCCGCTCGGGGTGCATATGTTCACCACGTCCACGTCCGGGCGCGCCAGCAAGTCGTGGTAGTCGGTGTAGTACCGCCGCAACCCGTACTGCTCCGACAGCGCCCTCGCGTTGCGCTCCTTGATATCGGCTACCGCCACCAGTTCCGCACCGTCAGTCTCGGCTATATACCGGGCGTGGAAGGCCCCAATGCCACTATAGGTATCAGTGCCCCCCAGCGACTGCCCAATCTCACCACACCCGATGATCCCAAACCTCACGAGGTCGGCCATAGTGCATCCCCTTCTCTACTAGCCCTTCGCGCGGGCGGCATGGGTGTGCGCCCGTGCGGTCAGCTGGCTACTCCGCGGTACCCCCGGAGCCGCGGCAACAAGCTGCGCCTGCTCTCAGGGTTCTAGCAAGACCCTCAGCCACCGGCTATCGTAGCCTTCCAGAATGGCCTGAAGGTTCTCGAGCCGATCACGCTTGCTGATCAGGCTCTTCACCTCCAGTTCGTTTCTGTGCAGTATCTCAGCCGCTGTAGCCCAGTTGTCCTTCAGATTGACTCCGTTCATGGGGAACTTCACGGTTGCGCCCCGTATCCGCAGCTGGGTGTAGTTCAGAGTGACCGTCCTGCGCGTAGCGCCCATGATCACGAAGGTTCCCCCTCGGCTCAGGAGGTGACAGGCTGCTTCGATGGGCTCGTCCGCGCCGGTGCACTCGATCACCGCGTGGATGTCCCTGGTGGTGTCGCGCACGTTGTCCACCCAGTCTGGGGAGCGCGCGTCTACAGTCACAGCGCCGAACTGCCTGGAGAGCCGCAACTTGCCCTCGTCTATCTCGGTCGCCACGACGTTGACGTGCTGCTGCCGGAGCAGCTGGGTGATGAGTAAACCGATGAAGCCCTGGCCCATGACCAGGACCGTGTCTCCCGGGTTAACGTTGGCGTGGTGGACATGGTTGAGCGCCACCACCACAGGGTCGGCGAAGCATACGACCTCTGGGTCGCTGCCGTTGACCACGATGGGCGCGTCGGCTACTGCGTACTCGGCGAAGCACCTCATGTCCAGCTCGCGCGAGCCGATGAGGTTCAGCCGACACACGAGATCGCCTTCCTTGACGTCCCGGACAGCGCTGCCCACCTGCACCACTGTCCCGCTTGCCTCGTGTCCGTGTTCGCCAGGAGAGAAATCCTCCCAGCGGTAGAGGTCGTTGAAGAAGTGGTGCCCACTCCACATCCCGCGGTCCGACCCGCAGATACCGACCTTGTCGATCCTGACCAGCACCTGGTGTGGCTCTATCGCCGGCACGTCCACCTCGACTATCTCAAACCGCCGAAGACCCCTAAGCCAGGCGGCTTTCATCTTCTGGGCCAAGGCATACCTCCTGATGTAGTTGCTGAGTCCCCTCCAGCAGGCTCAAGGGAAGCCGTCGGAGTGCGCATGTGTGCATACAGTCCCCGTCCACATGAGGCTGGCCACCGGTGCTGGTCAGCGGTCGCTGGGCCTCGACCTCCGCGGACAGCTCCCTCGGGGACCAATCGCCTATGCGAACAGATACCAGTCGCCGGTCCAGCTCATGCCGCGGGCAATCACTGTACCTAGCGAGCTACTGGTGTCGCAGCCAGCGCCGACGGTGCCGAGGGAGGGCCGTGAGCGCTCATGCACGACCCTCCCTCAGCACATGTCGTTACTTCCGGCGCCAGAGCTGGAATGGCCAGGCGATGCCCTCATGATAGGTCCGGTACTCGGCCGGGGCCTCCGTGGGGACGTTCACGATGCCGTTCTTGACGATCATTGGCTGGATGTCAATCGAACACGTGCCAATGACGTAGATGTTCTCGTTGTGACGGTCTAGAATCATCCGGCCCAGCTCTAGCCTCTTGGTCTCGTCAGGCTCCTGCTTGAGCTGGTTGTACCAATCAATGATCTCCTTGATCTCCTCCGGTGGCTCCATCCCCGCCTCTGGGTTGAGAGCCCACAGGGCGAACGCCGGCGCCCAGTAGCACCAGCCGTAGGGCACGAACCATCCAGGATCGAGGATCCACAGTATCTTGGCGATGTCGTAACAAGGCATCATGCACTCGTTGCCGTCAGCGCGCTCGCCCCAGAGGTCACGCCCGAGCTCTCGGGCTTGGGCGTCTATCCCCAGCTGCTGCCAGTACCCAGCGACCTGGCCGAAGATGTCAATCCCGGGGACACCCATCTCATGAGGATAGCACTCCAGCAGAAGCCGCAGCCGTTGCCCGTCGGAGCGGAGTCGGAACCCCTCGCCATCGCGCTGATCCAGCCCGATGCTGTCCAGCAGCTCATTGGCCCGGTCCGGGTCGTACTCGATGGCGGTAGTGCCGTAGCCCTCCTTGTAGAACGGATCCCGAGTGCTGCCCACGGGGTTGCCCGGTGTCGCCAGGCCGAACCAGAACAGATCGTTCATCTCCTCTCGATTGATGCCGTAGGAGAGGGCATGACGGAAGTCCCTGTTGCGCAGCAGGTCCTGCACCACTGGGTCACCAGTCCAGCTCTGGTTGACGTACACGCAGGGGAAGGGGCCCCCAATCCAGTGCCGCACTTCATAGCCGCCCTTCTCTTCATTCTCCTTGAGCAGCGAGTAGTTGGCGAAGCCCATGTGCCGGTACTGCATGTCCACTTCGCCGGCAATGGTCTTCATCATGACTACTTCGTTGTTCTCGGCCAGGTCAACCACCACCCGCTCGAAGTAGGGCAGCTGCTTGCCCTCAGGATCCACCTTCCAGTAGTAGGGATTGCGGACGCTGATCATACGCTGGGCGGGGAACGGCTGCTCCACCTTCCAGGCCCACACGACCGGGCACTCCGGGTTGTTCATTGTGCTGTTCCGGTCCGCGAACAGCTCGTACCAGTGCTCGAAACCGGCCTCCTCGATCTTAGTTGCCAGTTCGTCCGCGTCGGCGTAGTCGGGGTGGAACTGAGACAGGTAGTGCTTGGGCGCAATGACGGTCGGCCCCCCCTCGAAGGCCATGAACTGAAGCAAGAGGCCGAACGGCACCGGGAAGGTGAACTTCACGGCGTAGTCGTCGACCTTGGAGATAACCGGCGGCTCGTCGCCCACAACCAGCCAGGATGGGAACGCCGGTGACAGTTCCTTGTTCAGCGCGATGGCCTCGTACCAGAACATGATGTCATCGGCGGTGAAGGGCTCGCCGTCGGACCACCTCATGCCCTGGCGCAGGTAGAAGGTGTAGCTTCGGCCATCCTCACTCACGTCCCAGCCCTTGGCGATGTTCGGGATGACCTTGAGCTCACCGCGTTGGGAGTCCCATCGGTCCCAGCGGACGAATCCCTCTTGCAGTATGACGCGATGGCCCGCAAGGTCGCTGGGGCCGGTCAGCACCCGGTGCAGGTCTTCCGAGTACTGCCCGACCTCAGCGTAGGGCTCGACGACTAGCGGTTCGAGAGGCAGCCGCTCCTCGACCGGCGGAAGGGCTCCGGACGCCACCTGTGCTGCCAGACTAGGCGCCTCCGCATACCTGGAGGCCACAGCTGGCGCCGTAGTGGGCTCCGGTGCGGAGGTGGTCTCTGGCGCCTGCACGGGCGCCTCGGTCGCCGTGGGAGCGGGGCCGGGAGCGCCACCGCATGCTGTAGCCACGGCAGCCCCGGTAGTGAGGGCACACAACTGAAGTAGATTGCGTCGGGTGAGCCTGTCTGCGGACATAAGAGTCTCCTTGTTACACGGTTGCTGCGTCTGGGGCTGCGGCCACACCTCGGTGCCGCTCGCGGCTTGGCCGCCGTCCCAGGACCAGGACCGCGCCAGTATGCTTCTCCGAAGTCGCGGGTGAAGCGGCGCGGCACTCCCCGCGAGGCGAACACGACGTCCGCCCCATGCAGTCACGCGATCAGGTGGAGCCGAAGGCACTGCCGGCGCACGTGCCCCCGGCGTCCGGATGCCTTCGATGCTGCCGGCAGATCTGCCTAGTCGCCCACCCAACTGCGCCACTCCTCGGGGATGGACTGGAGCAGCTCAGTGAGGAGCGGATCCATCTTGGTGCAGTACTCCTCCGCGGTTATGTGGCCACTCAGGAGCGCGTCCTGCTCAGCCGACAGCAGGCTAGTCATCTCGGGCCACTTGATAGTCACATCCTGATGCCTGTAGTACTTGCCCCGACAGATGTCCACTACCAGGGTCTGGTCGAGGTGCTCGAGACCGGCGACCTGCGGATGGATGAAGCTATCGTCTTCGGCCACTGACTTGAGCGTGGGCAACCCGAGGCCCAACTGGTTGTCCATGATCCTCTGACCTTCCGGTCCGGCCATGAACATGGCAACCTCGAACGCCTCCGTCGGATGCTTGGTCTGGGAGCCAACAGCGACGCCGTCTTGCGGGCACCGGGTGAAGCGGCCGGCGGGACCCCCAGGCATGACGCCGATGTCCCAGTGAAGGTCAGGGACGTCCTTGTAGTACCAGGCGCCACTTGACGAGGTAGCCACCATGGCAATGCGGTTGGTGTTGAACATCAGATCCGTACCCTCGCTCGCCTGGTCAGGCGTGGGCGTGATGCGGTACTTGAGTTCGAGATCAGCCCGCATCTGGTGTGCGGCTATGGTCTCAGGCATGGTTAGCGTGGACTTGGCTCTGTCATCGGACACGATGCTGCCGCCGAGCGACCAGGCGATGGGGTAGATGTAGGGCCAGAAGCGCGTCCAGGCGAGGCCCCACACCCTGCTCGGTCCCTCGCCCTCAGTCAGAGCGCCGGCCGTCTCGATCATCTTCTCATAGGTCCACTCCGTGTCCGTCCAGTCTCGGGGAGGATAGGGAATGCCCTTAGCATCGAACAGGTCTTTGTTGTAGAAGATGACGGCGGGCTGCGTGTCTAGGGACAGGAGGTACATCTTGCCTCTGAACCACTGCTTTTCCCACTCGCCCGCCCAGTAGTCATCTTCGGTTAGGCCCGAGTTCGCGCTAAAGAGCTCGGTGATGTCCAGGATCATGTCTCGGTAGACCATGTCAAGATACTGCTTGGTCTCGATGTTGAAAGCGTCCGGCAGATCACCGGCCGTGGCCAACAGCCGCAGCTTGTCGTGGAAGTCCTGACCTGGCCACACGGCCAGCTTGATCCTGATGTCCGGGTTGGCCTCCTCAAACAGATTCACCAACTCGATGTCACCAGCGTTGAGGGGCGGTCCCGAGTACTGCGACGCGTATATCAGGAAGAGCGGTCCTTCGGACGCTTTCTCCCGTTCGGGGGCGGCTGTCGCTGCCACAGCCGGCCCCTGGTCGATGGGCTGCTGTGTGGGGATTGCGCTGCACGCACCGAGAACACTGGCTCCAACCAGCATGGCGCCTGTCTTAAGAAACCTCCGTCGGGTCACACCTTGAACGGCCATGCTCAACCTCCTCTGTGATATCCTCGGGCGGGGTTTCGCCCCGCGCGGCCCGCAACCTCTATCTGCCGCCAAAGCCAGTGGTGACGATGCCCTGAATGAAGTAGCGCTGAGCAGCGAAGAACACGACAAACACAGGCACCATCATCACTGCTGCTGCCGCCATCATCAGGTTCCATTCCGTCCCCCGCAGCCCCTGGAACGCTCTCAAGCCTACTGCCAGCGTCATCTTTTCGATCGAGTTGAGATAGATCAGCGGCGCCATAAAGGAGTTCCAGTTGCCCAGGAACGTGAAGATCATCGCAGTGGTGACCACCGGCTTCGATAGGGGCATGATCACCTTGAGGTAGGTGTGCAGAACCCCGGCCCCATCTATGCGAGCGGCTTCATCAAGCTCATGCGGTATACTGCGGAAGAACTGACGGAAAAGGAACACGTTGAAAGCACCGCCGCCAAGGATGGTAGGCACGATCAGCGGCAGGAAGGTGTCTATCCAACCAAGCGAGCGGAACAGAAGATACGAAGGTATCATGGTGACCACTTCTGGGAGCATCAGTGTAGACAGCACCAGCATAAACAGCTTCTCGCGGCCGGGGAAGCGCATTCGGGCGAAGCCGAAACCGGCAAGCGACGCCGCGAAAAGAACTGCCACCATGTTGGCCACAGTGATGATGACCGTGTTGAGAAGGAAACGAGTGAAGGGCAGACCCGACCGGAATATGGCGGTGTAGTAGTTGCTCCAGACGGCTGGCCTGGGTATCCAGACCGGCGGGAAGACATACTCGGTTCCACGCACCTTCAGTGATGTGCTCAGCAGCCAGAAGAACGGAATGAGCATGATGCCGCTCATCAGGATCAGCAGCAGCTGCAACAGAGCGTGCGGGCCGGTCTGCCGTACCCAGGAGGCCCTGGCCGGTCTCCGACGTGCCAGCTGCTGCGGCCCAGAGAGGCCGGTGGCAATGCCGCTCAGATGCTTCGCCGTATTCATGCCTTGCCCTCATCCTCGTAGTAGACCCACCTGCCAGCTGTCCAGAACTGGACTATGGTAAGCACTAGCACTAGGAGGAATAGGACCCAGGCCAGAGCGGAAGCGTAACCCATCTTGCCGAAGTCCCAGCCTTGGCGGTAGATGTAGAGCACGTAGAAGAGCGTGGCGTTGTTGGGCCCGCCTTCGGTCGTGATATAGGCCGTAGTGAATACCTGAAACGAGCCGATGATGCCGACGATCAGATTGAAGAAGACGACCGGAGTCAACATCGGCAGCGTGATGCTGCGGAGCCTAGTCCATCGAGTCGCTCCGTCAATCGAGGACGCCTCATACAGGACCGGGTCTACTCCCTGCAATCCAGCCAGGAAGACGATCATGGTGCTGCCTAGCCCCCACAGGGCCATAATGACGAAGCAAGGCTTAGCGAGAGCTTCGTCGAACAGCCACTTCTGCTGCGGGAGGCCGAGTGTGTGCAGCACGGCATTGGCCAGACCGTAGTTAGGACTGAAGATCCACATCCACAAGAAGGCGTTAGCGACCGCTGGCATTATCGAGGGAACGTAGAAGATAACCCGGTACACGCCGATGCCTGGCGTTCGCACGTTCAGCAGTAGAGCCGCGAGCAGCGCTGTCAGCAAGTGAAGCGGCACGTAGACAGCTGTGTAGTAGGCGGTATTCCACAGGCTCTTCGAGAAGAGGGGATCGCGAGAGGCTCTCCCGAAGTTCTCCAAGCCGATGTAGGCGATGGGTCTGAGAAGCTCGTAGTCGGTAAGAGAGAGCCAGACGGAGGCGAGCATCGGCCCCGCCGTGAATGCCAGGAAGCCTAGCACCCATGGCAGTACGCAGAGCACGCCCTGAACTGCCTCGCGCCGCGCCGCTGGTGAGTACCGATGGCGGCTCGGTCGCGCGAAGCTAGTCGCATCTACCGACATGTCACAATCCTTGGGCAGGCAGGCGACGCGCAACCGGCGTGCCAGCAGTGTGGTACAATCATACTGACCGATACAGGGCTCGAGTCGCAACCCATTTTCTGCCCACTTTCTGCCAACAATCTGCCGATGGGGATCGGACGATGTCAGATGAGACGACAACCGACATCGGACCTCTGGCGACCGAGGGCCTCCCCGACGACTTCGTGGCCCAGGTGCGCAACGCCCTGATGCACCTCTACGATCACGCCCACCTTCAGCGCCATCCCCTGGCCCGCCTCGCCGCTCTTTCGCCCGATCCCTTCAACGATAGCGCCAGGGCCCTCCGTAACCTGCTGCTCGACACCCTGGAGCAACTCAAGCCCGCTCCTACCGTATCCCCCAACGACAAGGAGTGGCGGCCCTACGGCGTCCTCCTCCGCCGATACGTCAATGGCTTCTCCATCGCCGAGGTGATAGAAGAGCTGCACGTTAGCGTCCGGCAGTACCATCGCGAGCACCAGAAGGGGCTGCTGGCCATGGCAGAGATCCTGTGGCGCCGCTGGCAATCGGAGCTAAGCTCTCCAGTGGCCCCTTACTCTCAGGGCGCGGTGGACAGCCTTCAGCGAGAGGTGCAACAACTGGGGGTGTTCCCGGCCCGACTGGATCTGGCCACCGTCGTGGAGGCGGTGCTGGGGCCGGCTCAGGCGCTGGCGCGAGAGATGCAGGCCGGGCTGGAGGTCAGGCCGCCCCGACAGCCTCGACGGGCCTGGGCCGACCCCACCCTGGCACGACAGGCCCTGCTCGCCGCCTTGAGCGCCTCCTTCCTCAGCCGGCCCCGGCGGATAGAGCTAAGCTGGGGAGAAGGAGAGCGGGCGGCAGCATTCGTCATCGCCTTCGAGCCTCCTCTGCTTGAGGACGATTCGGTCGAGGCGCGGGAACGGCGAGAGCGGCTGGTTGCGGCGGAGGAGCTGATGCAGGCCCAGGGCGGGCAGCTGGACACGGTCCTGGAAGAAGGCCGGTTGGTGGAGGTACGCCTGGCCTTCCGCGAAGAGCAGACCCGCCGCATACTGCTCATTGACGACAACGAGCGCCTCCTCCGGCTGTTCGAGCGGTATCTGACCGGCGAAGGCTTCGGAGTGACCGGGGCCCTGGACGCCTCGCAGGCGTTGCGGGCCCTCGAGGGCGACCCTCCGGACGCCATCGTGCTGGACGTAATGATGCGCGACACCGATGGCTGGCAGCTCCTTCAGCGCCTGCGCAGAGACGCCGCCCTGGCCGATGTGCCTATCGTTGTCTGCTCTATCCTGAACGAGCCCGAGCTGGCCCACATACTGGGCGCCCAGGCCTACCTCAGGAAGCCAGTCTCTCAGCGGCAACTGCTGGGAGCCCTGCACGAGGTGCTGGGCGGGAGTAGTCGGGCGGCGCAGCCCCCAACAGAGCGCTGACGTAGCGGCCCCACTCCTCATAGCTGGGACTGCCGCCTCTCACCAGCGAGATCTCGCCCAGACCGCCAGAGACGACGGTGTCAGCGTAGTTGGAGCCGGTAGTCACGATCACCGGCACTTCGGCCAGACGCGGGTCCCGGCGCACGGCTTCCACTACCTCGGTGCCGCTACGATCCGGCATGATGAGGTCCACCAGGACCAGGTCAGGCCTCTCCTCTGCCAGGACGGCGAGAGCCTCCTCGGCGCAGTAGGCCGTGCGGAACTGCACCCCCCGGAACTCGGCTTCCAGCATACGGCGTACCAAGTTCACGAAGCCCGGGTCATCGTCTACCACCAGGACCCGCTTCGGCCAGAGGGTGGCAGCCCTCACTGCGGCAAGCAGCGACTCCCGATGAACAGGCTTCACCAGGTAACCGGCCACCCCTAGCTTTCGGCCTACCAGCGCTTCCGGGGGCTCGGTGGGTATCCGGCACCTGATAAGGGGAATGTCGGCCCGCCCGGCAGCACACAGGAGTGCCTCAGCCTCGAAGGCGTCGGGTGCATGCGGATCGCTCACCAGCACCAGGCCGGCTGGGTGATCGGCCTCGACTCGCGCCGGAAGCTCGTCGAGGTCGTCCACGGGAACGGCGCGGTAGCCCTGGATGGCGCGGGCCAAAGAGGCAGCAGCCTGCGACTGCCGCCCCAGCACCAGGACGGCGCTGCCCAGGGGGTTCTCGGGCACCGGAGGCGACCATCCCTCGGGTGCGTAGTAGGACAGACGCGAGCGCGCCCGCCCTGACTCCGGCAGGGGCAGGCGGAAACGGAAGGTGCTGCCCACACCTACCGTGCTCTCAGCCTCGATCCGGCCACCGTGCAGATGTACGAACTGCTTGCAGATGGCCAGACCCAGCCCGGCCCCGCCTCGTCCCCCCGTGATGCTACCCTTGGCCTGGCCGAACTCCTCGAAGATGGTCGCCATGTCCTCCGGCGCGATGCCCACGCCCGTGTCCGAGACCGCGACCACGATCTCCCCCTCTAGGACGGAAGCATTCACTGCGATTGTGCCGCGGTCGGTGAAGCGGACGGCGTTATTGAGTAAGTTGAGCAGAACCTGCCCGATGCGCGTCCGATCCACCACTACCGGGGGAAGCTCCGAGTCCAGGTGCACCTCCAGGGATACGTCCTTGCCGCGCAGCAGGCCGCGCGCGGTGGCGACCATCTCGTTGATGATCTCGGACATGTCGGTGGGCTCGAGGCGAAGAGGAAGCCGCTGGGACTCGATGCGGGAGAGGTCGAGGATGTCGTCTATCATCCCGGACAGGTGACGACTGGCCTGGTAGATCTCGTAGATGTCGGCGCGGAGGGCCGGGGTCCACCGTACGCCAGCGTATGTCTCCGGCGAACGATGCATCATCTCGCTGAAGCCGATGATCAGGTTGAGGGGGGTGCGCAACTCGTGGCTGATGTTGGCCGCGAACTGGGCCTTGATCTGGCGGGCCTCTTCGGCCTCCTCTCGGGCTACGGCCAGCTCGTGGTTGGTGCGCTGCAGGGCTTCGTAGACATCGGCCAGGGCCTTCCTAGCTGCGGCCAGCTCGCCCCTCCGTTCGCCGGCCTGGCGAGCGAACTGCCAGGCCCGGGCCTCGCTCTCTTCGGAGTGCCTGACGACGGACAGGATGCTGCCCATGGCCACCCAGACTGTGGCGCAGCTCAGCCAGAGAAGCCCCAGATTCCAGGGCAGGTAGTCGGCGGACACACTCCCTGCCCCGACCGTGGCGAGGCTAGCGGCAGCGGCGGCCGCCGTAGCGGGAATCGCGCCCAGCAGCAGCCCGGTCAGTAGCACCACAGACGAGTAAAGCACCTGGATCTGCGGGAGAGTGGAGGAGCGATCTGCGAGGAACACCGAGAACAGCATGGCCGCCATAAGGGCGATGCCGCGCACCCGGTAATGCCCCCGGCACATCAGGAGAACTAGGGACGACAGGCCAAGGAACGCCGGCCCGATGACGAGATCCCACCTCGCCTCCCGGTAGTTCAGGGTCATGACTACAACCAGAGCGACATAGGCCGTCGCCATGGAGGCCAGGTTGGTCACATAGAGAGTGGTTTCGAGGGCGTCACAGCCATAGCGGTGGGGAGGCGCTGGGGCCGCCCCCGGCATACTCCCCGAATCTACCGGAGCAGAAGGAGCAGCGAGTGCCACCGTCACCTCCAACTCAAGGACCTCTCCCGCACTCCGGACCACCACATGGCCCACGAGGGCGGATACGATGCAGGGTCAGCATAGCATGTCCCAGGGCGCGTCGTCATGAATGCGCATCTCTGTGTGACTCGCTCAGGTGCCGGCCCTATCCGCACTGGCGCGCACTCGACGCGTAACCCCTCTCACGCCCGGATACACTCACACCTCGACCACGGGCCCTCAGCAATGGGCACGTCAGTGTGCGCAATAGACACGTCAGTGCTCATCGTCGGGTTCCGCCGTCCGCCCCCTACACCGGGCGCCAAGGCCGCACTCCCACGGCCCTGACCTGTCAACCATCCCCTGCTCTGTGTCTCCGCGGCTACTCCTCGATCTTCACTACCCGTCCTGTCCGCTGCGACTCATACGTGCCCGCGATGACGGCCGTAGCCCACATGCCGTCGACCCCGGTGAAGCGGGGTGCCCGGCCCTGGGCGATGGCGCGGGCGAAGTCGTCTATCAGGGGGAAATGGACGTTAGCCGGCTGCTCCACGACCAAGGGCTCCATGTCGCTCCCCGCCACCGCCACCGGCTCGTCAGACCAGGGGTCGGTGAGCAAGGAGCCCTCGGTGCCGTAGATCTCGACGCTGCTGAACCGGCCCGGATGGGGAACATTGGCGTTGGCCAGGACGGTGACGTGGGCGCCGTTGTCGAACCGGACCAGGGCGGTCTCGGTGTCGGCCGCCTCGTAGGTCATGCTGAGGCGATCGGCGAAGCCGCACACCGCCACCGGGCGGCCGGCCATGAGGTAGGCCAACAGGTCCAGCCGGTGACTGCCCACGTCGGCCAGCATGTTCCCCCCGCCTCGGCCTGTCACCCTCCAGCGCTTGGGATCGGTCGGGTCGGGGTCATAGTAGCCGACCACCCGGATGACAGCCCGCACTACCCGCCCTAGCCGTCCCTGGGCGATGATCTCGCGCATGGCGATGGACTTGGGCAGGAAGCGGGCGTAGTAGGCCACCTCCAGGTGGACTCCGTTTTCCTGCGCCGCCTGGATCATGCGCCGGCACTGGTCCACGTCCAGGGCCATGGGCTTCTCCACCAGCACGTGCTTGCCGGCCCGGGCGGCGGCGATGGCCTGGTCGGCGTGGCGGTCCACCTCGGTGGCGACGTAGACGACGTCAATGCAGTCGTCGGCTAGGAGGCGGTCCAGGTCGTCGTAGTAGGTGCGGGCCCCGTAACGCTCGGCGAAGGCGCGGGCCCGGTCCAGGCTGCGGGAGTGGAAGGCGATGATCTCGCTGTTGGGCTGGGAGCGCATGGCGTCTCCCACTCTTCGTTCCACGATGTCGCTGCACCCGGCGATGGCCCAACGTACGGTGTTCATGGTTTCGCTCCTGGGGTCCTGAGAGCCGCCCTCTCACACACGGGAGAGGGAGGTCCGACTCTCCTTCCTCACTTCTCAGGGAAGGGGGATCAGGTCTACCGGTACTCGACCTTCCCCGTTTGGTGCTTCTCCACCCACTCCCAGTTGATCCCCACCCCCATCCCCGGCCCCTGGGGCACCGGGACACACCCCTCCCCATCCACCGCGTCCAGCGCATCGCGGTAGCCGTCCCGATACAAGGGGATGTCGCCCAGGTCCTGGGCTTTGGGGTGGAGCAGGCCCATCTCGTAGTAGTTGGTGTTGCGGATGGCGGCCATGCACTGGCGCTGGACCGGGCCGAAGCCGTGCAGCTCGATGTCCAGCCCCAGGGCCTCGGCGGCGTGGGCGATCTTCATGGTGCCGGTGATGCCGTCATAGCCCGGGTCACCCCGGACGAAGTCGGTGGCGTCCGCCAGGGCGAAGTCTATGTGGGGCTCCAAGGAGCGTACATGCTCGGTCATCAGGAGCGGCGTCCGGATCAGCTGGCGCAGCTTGCGGTGGCCGAACTGGGAGATGCCTCCATCGCGGTAGGGGTCCTCCAGCCAGAAGAAGCGGGCATCGTCGCAGGCCCAACCCGCCTTGAGCGCGTCCCCGAAGGTGATGTACTCGCAGGCCGGATCCAGCATCAGGTCCATGCCGTCGCCTACGGCCCGGCGCACGGCCTTGACCGTGGCCACCTCTTGGCCGATGGGAACGCCGTACCAACCGTGGATCTTGAAGGCAGGGTAGCCCATGTCGCCGCACTGCACGGCGAAATCGGCGTAGGCCTCCGGGCTGGAAAGGCCGCCGTTGGCGTCGCCGTGGTAGGTGGAGGCGTAGCAGGGCAAGCGGTCCTTGTAGCCGCCCAGCAGGCGGTAGATGGGCACGCCGAAGTACCGGCCGGCCAGGTCCCATAGGGCGTTGTCAATGGGGGCAATGCCGATGCGGGCCACCTGGCGCAGGGCGCGCTTGACGTCGGTGTAGATGCGCTCCCGCTCCAGGGCGTTCTTACCTAGGAGGTAGGGGGCGAGGGTGGGCAGAGTGGAGTACTCGGCGGCCTGGCCCCCGGCGTACTCGCCCACCAGGCCCGAGTCGGTGAGGATGCGGATGATGTAGCCCTTGCGGGCGAAGGAGCTCCCGGGCACGTAGACCAGGTTGAAGCCGCTCTGGTCGAGCCCGATGTCGCGTAAGGCGTACTCGTACTCGTGGACTTCGATGCCGGTGATCCTGGGCTCGGCCATGGTCCCCCTCCCCTAGGCGAAGAGCCGGCGCGGGGCCGGCCCGTACCGGCGGCAGTATGGCGCCGCGGAACCCGGCTGACAAGGGAGGCCTAGAGCTGCTGCTCCTGTAGGAGGAGGCTGCAGCGACAGTCAGAGGTTGCTGGCGCCCGGCCAAAGGCGCTCAACGCCGGCGAACCGATCGAAGTGACGATCGAAGCTGTGGATGGCTCGGCAGCTTCCAGCCGGCATCTTGGCAGCTAACAGGGCATGAGCGACGTCAAGGTCGTGTTCGCGGCATAGGGCCAGTGCCACCAGCAGCACCTCCTGCTCTTCGGCCTCTATGCCGTCCTGGATGATCGGCTCGGCAACCACCTCCGCTACCTCTGGGAGTGACCGCCGGAAGTAAGAGGCCATCACCGAGACCACCTCAGCTGGAGTGATGGTGCAGACGCGCACTCGCAGCCGACCGCCTGCCACCTCTCGGAACAACCGCGCCGACTCCTCCGCCAGACTGGAGAGCTGATCGCTGAGGAAGCAGACGATGACATTCGCGTCACCGTAAGCTTCCCTCACCGATCCGCTGACTTCACGTCCCGCCCGAGAGCCCGAGCCGTCTCTGTTCTCATCTCGTCGTACGCCCCCCTGGGGAAGGGCCGCGTGGCGGGCAGGGAGCCACTGAGTTCCATAAGCGAGGTGGTAGCGGCACCAGGGAAGCCCGGCCTTCCTGGACCACGAAGGTGACTCGGTCGCCGGCCTTGAGGCCGAGGGGCCTCCACACCCGCGCCGGGATGGTGATCCGGCCCTTGCCCGTGACTCTGGTGCTATGCAGCTTCTTCCTGTGGCCGCAATCGTGCCCATTGTGTCGGGACGCCTTGTATGTCGCCACGTCTCCTACTATGACCAGGGCGGTGTATCTTTGTCCAGGAGGCCGGGGCGACCTACAATGGGCCAGTCGGCACCATACACGTGTCCATGGCCACTGTGCCGGGCACGTTCGCACAGTCACTAGGGGAGTTCAATGTGGCGGAGCTAGACAGCAGCCGGCGGCGGGCCTTGCTGTTGATGGCCGGGGCGCTCGGAGTGAGCACGCTGGGGTGCGCCGGGGTGGTTGTCCTCGGGACTCGCGTGCCCGCGGTGGCGCCAGTCTACTCCAGCTGCGAAGGGGCTGAGGACGCGAAGAGGGTCCTGGTGGCCTACGGGAGCATGTACGGTTCCACTGGCGAGGTGGCCGAGGCCATAGGGGAGCGGCTCTGCTACCGGGGTTTGGCCACGGACGTGTTGCCCATCGAAGAGGCGGGCGATCCGTCGCTCTACGATGCCGTAGTCCTGGGGAGCGCGGTGCAGGGCGGCCGCTGGCTGCCGAGAGCCATCGAGTACGTGCAGGAACATAGGGCTGCCCTGTCCCAGAAGCCCCTGGCCGTCTTCTGCACCCATCTGCTCAACCTGGACGACACTGGCACCAGCCGATCCAGACGCGCTGCCTACCTCGAACCGGTACGGGCCCTGGTGACTCCCGGCCAGGAGGCGTACTTCGCCGGCAAACTGGGTCCCCTTCCCCTGCCCGGGCACCTTGCCCTCAAGCTTGCTGGCATCCCGGAGGGTGACCGGCGGGACTGGCAGGGCATCCGGGCCTGGGCCGAACAGCTTTTCCCGGACCAGCTGTGACCGCCATGCGGCAATCCAGCACTCTCAGCGCACTGACCATCCTGATCGTCCTCCTGGCGCTGCTGGCTGCCGGGACGGGCCTCCTGTACCGGGGCGAAGGATCGCGCTACCAGTTCACTACCCTCCGGGGAGAGACGGTCGAGATCTACGGGCGCGGCCTCTACCGCTACGAGCCTGTGCTCATGGCGGCTCAGGTGATGCCGCAGGACGCGGTGACTCTGGCGATTGGGGTACCGCTGCTCCTGGTCTCCCTGTGGCTGTATCGGCGGGGCTCGTGGCGAGGGTTGCTGCTCCTTACCGGAACGCTGGCCTACTTCCTCTACACCTACACCAGCATGGCCTTCGGCGCCGCCTTCAACGAGCTCTTCCTAGTCTACGTGGCCCTTTTCTCGCTCAGCGTATTCGCCTTCACTGTGGCCATGCTATCGGTGGACCTCCGCTCGCTTGCGGCTCACTTCCGAGAGGGCCTGCCCCGGCGCGCCATCGCCGCTTTCCTGTTTGTTGTGGGCGGGTTCCTGTCGCTGGCCTGGCTGGGACGGATCGTGCCCGCGCAGCTGGCCGGCGAGCCGCCCATCGGCCTAGCCACCAATACCACCCTCTTCATCCAGGTGCTCGATCTGGGGCTGGTAGTGCCGCTGGCCTTCCTGGCCGGAGTGTTGCTCCTGCGACGTCGGCCGTTGGGGTACCTTCTGACGTCGGTGGCGCTGATCAAGTTCGTGACCATGGGCCTGGCGCTGGTGGCTATGATCGTGGGCCAGGCCGTCGCCGGTGTTCCCATGGCGGCGGCCGAGGTGGTGGTCTTCCCCCTCATCGCCGGCACCGGTATCGTCATGGCGTACCTGCTGTTGCGGAACGTCCAGGAGACATCACTGGCGTAGGGGCGCGGGGAGCCCGAGGCGCTCGTCGCTGCCCGAGCAGAGCTGTGGTACCAGCGCCTTTGGGTCATATATTAGCTGCATTGGTTGCAGGGTGAGTCCGTCCTCGCTGCCGCTCCCACGGTGATCTGAACCAGTGCGATGGAAAGCCAGATGGGTAGGTGATCTGGCTCCCAGCCGTCTGGTCTCAGGCAGTGCTCCGAACCAGGCGGTGCGCTCTGGCAGACGAGTACGTGTGAGCTGCGTCTCTGGCTGGGATCATGGCGGATAGCCTGTTCGTACCGGACGATGCCACCTGCACCCTAGAGGGCGCTCGGCTGGAGGGTAAGACCTTGCTCGAAGGGGGTTAGCGTGCACGCCTACGCTGTGGGCGTGGACGGGAACACTCAGGGGTAGGGGCCAGCGGCTCGAGCGAGCGTGTAGTGGGGGTCCTGCGTGGGCGGCAGCATCGGAATGGAGGATGCCCTCGGGGTGGGGTGGGCTTCAGTATCCTCAGTCGGATCGTTGGGGTTGGAACCTTGCGGCTCCACTGGTCCCAGAGTGCCAGTCCAACGTTTCAGTATCCTCAGTCGGATCGTTGGGGTTGGAACGTGGGGGCACCGAGGTAAGCGGGGGCAGCTATGCCGTTTCAGTATCCTCAGTCGGATCGTTGGGGTTGGAACCGGGAGGTCTACGACTACTACGATAGGAGCCTCAGCGTTTCAGTATCCTCAGTCGGATCGTTGGGGTTGGAACTCAGGCGCACGTCGGACAGGCCCAAGGCCTCCAGCAGTTTCAGTATCCTCAGTCGGATCGTTGGGGTTGGAACCATCTTGGTGGCCAGAGCACTCCCCGCCTTCACCAGTGTTTCAGTATCCTCAGTCGGATCGTTGGGGTTGGAACGTAGCACGCCCCATCCCCCGCCCCACTACGGGCGGTTTCAGTATCCTCAGTCGGATCGTTGGGGTTGGAACCGTAGGGCCTGGAGGAGATTCTCCGGAGTGGCCTGGCCGTTTCAGTATCCTCAGTCGGATCGTTGGGGTTGGAACTCGCGGGCCATGTTTGCCTCCTGTGTGTGTGTGCGTGTTTCGGTATCCTCAGTCGGATCGTTGGGGTTGGAACCCATGGGCCCGCTTGGTCGGCTGTACTAGCGTCAAACTGTTTCAGTATCCTCAGTCGGATCGTTGGGGTTGGAACCGAGCGGAGCGCTGCCAGGCGGCCGATGCGATGCCGTTTCAGTATCCTCAGTCGGATCGTTGGGGTTGGAACTCCACCCCGCCCCCGCTGGTGGACTTGTCCAGCAGTTTCAGTATCCTCAGTCGGATCGTTGGGGTTGGAACGTGGTGGTGGTGCCGGAGTTCGTCAGCGTGGTGGGGTTTCAGTATCCTCAGTCGGATCGTTGGGGTTGGAACGGCGGCTCGGCCTCTGGCGGTGGTGGCCCTGGGGAAGCGTTTCAGTATCCTCAGTCGGATCGTTGGGGTTGGAACCGGGGCCTGCGGAGGCGGCCTCCTCTATCCGCGCCAGTTTCAGTATCCTCAGTGGGATCGTTGGGGTTGGAACCGTAGTCTGGTGGAGCAATGTGTATTATTCATCGGAGTTTCAGTATCCTCAGTCGGATCGTTGGGGTTGGAACAGCATTGGTGCGTCCCGACGGAGTGGGTACCTATGTTTCAGTATCCTCAGTCGGATCGTTGGGGTTGGAACAACGGAATCATAGGCCAGCAGAATCCCTCAGCTTCGTTTCAGTATCCTCAGTCGGATCGTTGGGGTTGGAACTTGGGAAGCGCTCGAGCTCACGCCCGAGCAGTTCGGGTTTCAGTATCCTCAGTCGGATCGTTGGGGTTGGAACTTTAACCCGGCTCCCTGGGACTACCAGTACTGGCAGTTTCAGTATCCTCAGTCGGATCGTTGGGGTTGGAACTGCGCGGGCCGAACCTCGACTGGGCCTGGATCGACGGTTTCAGTATCCTCAGTCGGATCGTTGAGGTTGGAACATGTCGGCGCGACCACGAGTCCCATCGTGCCCCGCTGTTTCAGTATCCTCAGTCGGATCGTTGGGGTTGGAACTAGAGGACGCTGACTTGGTCGCCTGCCTTCTGCACCCAGCCCGTTTCAGTATCCTCAGTCGGATCGTTGGGGTTGGAACTCGCTGGCCGACGGATCGCCACTGTACGTCCAGCTCAGTTTCAGTATCCTCAGTCGGATCGTTGGGGTTGGAACC
>JABLXR010000022.1 GCA_013178015.1 Anaerolineae bacterium | reverse complement strand
GATACTGTTTCAGTATCCTCAGTCGGATCGTTGGGGTTGGAACCCGGCGGCATGGGCGCACCCTGGTCCAGCGCCCAGCGTTTCAGTATCCTCAGTCGGATCGTTGGGTTTGGAACAGTATGCCACAGGAGGCTATCGTGAACAAGCTACAGGTTTCAGTATCCTCAGTCGGATCGTTGGGGTTGGAACTCCTCCACTACCTGACCTGTTTGGTCCAGGTAGTGTTTCAGTATCCTCAGTCGGATCGTTGGGGTTGGAACCGACAGAAACGGGCCGACTGGAACGGGAGTACTGGCGTTTCAGTATCCTCAGTCGGATCGTTGGGGTTGGAACCGAGGCAGTTCGTACCCCTGTTCAAGGCGTATTCGGCTGTTAAGGTGCGGAAAGGCTCTCCTGCTGCCATTCTACGGCCCTCCGCCACTGCTCTCAAGTGCCGTTCGGGGCGTAGTACGGCATTGCGCGCGAGAAGGTCTCAATGCCACTGGATCCCTACCCTTTCTCGCGGCAGCATGACACAACCGGTAGGTGTTGGGCGAGCAGCGCATACTAACGCTGGCCCCCCGAGGGAACGGCGGCACTCGCCCGAGGCCCCGCGCGCCGAGGTTCTCACCAGAGGGCCGCTGGAGGGCTTTCTGGGGCAGGGGTCCGGACATGACGCTACCACAGATCGTTGCAGAACCGGCGGAACTCGCAGGTGCTGCACCTGGCTGCGGACCGCGGCGGCGGAGGCAGAACCTCGCCGCGCACGATTCGATGCATGTCCAGCACCGCTCGCTCCGCCCTCAGTTTGGCAGCCCGGTCCAGCCGTACCGGGATGGCTTTCCTCAGGGGTAGGAGAACGAAGAAGCCCTGGTTGATGCGGCAACCTTCCTGCTCCTCGAGCATGAGGGCGTAGGCGGCCAACTGCAGGCGGTACTGGGGCCCGGGCTCTCGCCGTGTAGCCTTGTACTCCACCGGGTAGGCTCGGACTCCCCCCTCCTCCTCCACTTCTATCAGCGCGTCCAGCCTGCCGCGAAGGCGCAGGCGCTCGCTCTCGGTGATGACGTCGAACCGCTTGCGGGCTTTCCCCTCAACCTCTTGCAGGCCGTAGAAGGCCAGGCCGCGCCTGCGTTCTCGCAGGACTTCCTCCCGATGCTGCTCTAGCCCCTCTTCCATCTTGTAGGTGATGGGGCGCACATCCGGCAGACAGTAGAAGTAGTAAAGCAGCCGAGGGCAGTACCAGTACTGCCTGATCTCGCTGACCCGCAGGTGAAATGGCTCCACCGTGGTCTCGTCAAGGGCTATGCTATGAAGGCGTTCCGCCGCTTCCCTAGCGACGATCTCGGGCCTCTCAAGGTATGTCAATTCGTTCATCCCAATCCTTCTGGCAGATAGTGAAGACCAGCACCTTCGCGCCCTTGGCCCTGCCCACCCGGCGCTTCACTTTGAGGCTCATCTCCTCGATGTGGGTGCGCGCCAACTGCCCGACGAAGGCGCTGTACTGCACGCGATCGAGCCCATAATCTATGAGGATGTCGGCCACCTTCGCGCGCAGCTTGTCGTCGCTTATGTCGTACACCACCAGGCACCGCATCACTACAGGGGTAGGTTACAGGTTATAGGGAACAGGTTACAGGGGCGAAGGCGCGCACCCGGCGCTCCTCCCTAATCCCTATAACCTATAACCTATAACCTATAACCTATCCCCTTCCTCCTACAGCTTCATGACGTAAGGCTCGTAGGTCTCTCGCTCCCTTCTCAGGTAGGCAGCTACCCGTCGAGCCTGGCTCTGGATCACGGCCCCGAGGCTGATGCGCTTGTCCTCGTATGGGGCGTCGGCCCCCAAGCGCCGGAGGACGGCCTCGGCCACGGTGCGTCGGCTGTCGTCGTCTAGCAGCCCGTCCTGGCCCTGCGCGATGGGCATGTTCCGGTTGAACACGGCCACCACGGTGCGGTCCACAGCCAGAGGGCGGAACTCCTCGATCAGGTCGAGGACCATGGAAGGCTTTCCCGGCCGATCGGCGTGGAGGAAGCCGGCATAGGGGTCCAGCCCGGCGAGGACGAGGGCGCGCTCGACCTGGCCGTAGAGGACGCCATAGCCGTAGTTGAGACAGGCGTTGACCGGGTCCTGCGCCCCTCTGCCTCTGCGTCCGGGCCACCCGTGCTTCTGGTCCAGGAGGAGGCCGATTCCCTCCCAGTAGTACTTGGCCGCCCGCCCCTCGGCGGACAGGATCTGGGAGCGGAGGGCGTCCAGGGGGCTATCATCGTCGGCGTCGTCCTCGGGTTGCGGCGTCGCCTTATCGGCCAGGCGCGCGAGCTCGAGGGAGTGATCTTCGACTTGGCCGGCCAGGTCGGTGAGCCGAGCGGCGGTGTCGGGCTCCTTGTCTTTGCGGTTGCGAGCGGCGTAGCGCAGCAGGCCGGCCTGGTTGCGGATTTTGCCCTGGGCCATGGCGATAGCCAGGAGGATGCCGCGGCCGTCGTCGTAGGCGGCCACCTGTCCCCGGCGGGTGAGGACGGTGCCGCTGAGGCCGGCGGAGTAGAGGGCGGCGACGGGCTCCCCGATGGGAGAGAGGAAGTGGATGGGGATGCCCCGCTCGCAGCAGGCGGAGATGGCGGAGGAGGATAGGCTGACGCCGGGGGAGGCGATGAGGACGGACTCGAGGTGCAGCAGGGGTACCTGCTGCAGCTTCTGGCCCTTACGGCTGACGACGAGTCGCTCGCTGTATTTGGTGAGGTGGACGCCGAACTGGTCCACGATGAGCTCACGGACTATGGGCATGGGGTACCTCCGGCGGGGGGAGGGGGTGCGTTGCTGGAGCGGGCCTGGCGAGCTGCATCCCGTTGGCCCTGAAGGTCCAGCGTCTGGGCCACCTCGAATCGCCGTGGCACGCTATCCGGCACTGGGCGCAGGCACAGGTGGGCGGGGAAGTAGCCGCAACGGCCGTGCAGTTCGGCTAGCAGGGCCACGGCGATGGAGTTGAGTGACGGCGGGTTGACCAGAAGGGGCAGCGTCTGCCACTCGGTGGGCGAGAGCCCGCACGCGTCCGCCAATGCAGCGACTTGGGGACCGAGGGGCTGAGCCAGGTCGAGACAGGTGGCGACGGTGATGACGCGTTCCACGGCACAGCCGGTGAGGCGCTCTATCTGCCACAGCTGTTCGTCGGTGAGGGGATGGGCGAAGTTGAGAATGATCATTGTCTCAATTGCCCCGAGTCATCTCGCGCGTAACCACCTCAGTGAGGCTACAGACATCCTCGGCAGACAACCGGGCTTGACGCCCACTTGGCAGGGTAGCCACTGTCACTCGATACGCATCGGCGAGGTCCATGTCATTGTGGTGCATAGGATCGGAGGTGACCAGGAACCTCTTAGTATAGGTTCCGAGCGTCCGCTGTTCAGTGACGCTGCGAAGCTGATCGAGCCCGTCGCTCTTCTTCGCGCGCAGCTTGATCTCGAAGACGCCAAAGGTGCTGCCGAACCTCAAGATTCCGTCCACCTCGACACCATGGCCGATACCAGAGAGCCTCACGTTGGGCCAGAACTCGTACTCAGAGCCGAGGCTGCCCAATACGGTCGCCACATTCCGTTCGAAGTCGTTCTTGAACTCCTCGAGATGCCAGCGGCCCGCGTGCAGCCGAAGGAAGTCGTTGATGGTGAGGCTTGGCGCTATGCGCATCGGGGGCTCGGAGGTGAGTCTGCCGTCCACAAAGCGGAACCTATGCAGCAAATGGTCGCGTGCGCCTGTCTGGCAATAGAAGGCAGATGCACGGGAGCCGGAGTAGCGGGCTGTCTCAAGGGCGGCCAAGGCCATGGCCTTGGTGCCACCAGTCAGATTGATGAGCAACTCGGCCTCTGACCAACCCCGGGTGTCGATGTACCGGTCCAGGTCCGCCATTATCACGTCAACCAAGTACGGATCGGTCACACAGAAAGGTCTCGCCGCTAACTCTCCCAGGTACTCGCCGATGCGATCGGCCATCCATTGGGTCTGCCGGGTGCAAATCAGGGCCACTCGGTCGGGGCCGAAGTGAGCCACCGGCAGCACGTTCGGTATCGGCTGCTCTCCGACCAGCGCCAACATGACCTTCTTGTGCACGGCTAGCTTCCCTCCGCGGCAGCGACGAAGTACCCATAGCCGGCGCTGGTCTTGGCGCCGGCGCCCAGGTGGAGGAGGCCCTGACGTAGCCAGCGGCCAGCCACCTCGAGCAGCTCCCTTGCCTGGTCGTCCCACCGACCTCGCCAGCCGACGGCGAAGACGAACTCGGACCCCGGGGCCACGGTGAGGAAGGTCACCGGCCTGGGGTTCTGAGAGTCCGTAGGAGCGTCACGACCGGCGTAGTACTCGGGGTAGTGGGGGTTCATGATGTCCAGGTCGAGCTTCACTCCTGGCTTCGGCATCCCGTCGAAGAAGATTGCCCTGCCCGCTTCGGCGGTGGTGCCGAAGATGAGGCGGAAGTCGAAGGCGCTGCTGGTGATGTCCATCTCACCCAGCTGCTCGCGCCAGTCCTTCTCCCAGTCGCCTGCAGCGCTAAGAACCTGCTCCAGCTTGCCGAGCTCCTTCACGCCGACCGCCCGCGCCACCTGCCTTAGCCCCCAGGCCCGGGCCACTCCCTTGAGGCCGCTGCCAGGCAGGATGGGGGACCCGTGGCGGCTGAAGGCGAAACCGGCCTCCAGCGGGCCCCCCCGACCCAGGCCGGTTACTAGCCGCCAATCGGTGCGCAGAGCGAACGGGCGCCCGCGGGCGCGCTCGACCACCGCCTGCCACCGCTGGAGACACGCGGTCAGCAGGTCCGCGTCCACTCCCTTGCCTGCCTCAACCAGCTCTCGCCAAGTTTCACCCTTGGGACCTTCGCGGCGGTCACGACGCGATTGCGGATCGAAAGGATCACCCCAGTTGGCCACGAAGCGGTCGAACACCAGGCCCGCGTTCAATGGCCCTCGGCCCTTGACCGCTCGCCACGCGGCGACCGTGTCTTTCGGCAGGGGATAGCTGGGCGGGCGCGGCGCCGGCTGCTGGCGCTCGGGGTGGCGGGATCCGCCACGCTGCTCTGCTCTCCTAGTGCTCATCCCCGCCTCCCGTGGGGAGCTCGGACTCGGCAAAGCGCTTGAGCCACTCCGCCAGGGCCATGGCCTCGGCCGTGGCTCGGCGGTAGTCCTCACTGCTGGCCGTGTTCACCACCCACTGGAGTAGGTTCTGATCTTCGGCTTCGAGCTGCTCCATCACCCAGGCCGAGATATCCTGCAGGAGTTGGACGTGCCCGGCGCTCTTCGGCTGGCCGTTCTCATATCCCTTGGCTCGCAGGAAAGCCAGAGTCTGACCCAGGCCGTTGGTCTGCAGCCTCGCAGGCAGGTCGCGCGCCAGATTGCCGTAGTCCTTGGCGACCCTGTCCTGCTGCTCCTTGGCTTTCTTGACGCAGTCCCAGGCCCGCTTGGCTCGCTCTTGTTCCAGGCTGCGCTGGCGGCTCTTCATCGTCCACCTCCGACAGTCAGGCGTAGGGCCACCCAGCCCTGACCGGTCGTCTCATCTCCCCCCAGCTGCGTGTGCGTCAACTCGCACTCCTCCAGCTTGCCCAGAACCTCCTCGGCGCTGAGCTTGCTCTCCGGCTGCCGGGAGGCCGTAGCCAGTATGGGAGCGTAGAGCAGGGTGTCTGGCGGCAGGCTCTCCACCGTCCACAAGGCGCCGGCTCCTCTCTCGCCTGCGACGGTCTTCGTTTCGGGACTGAGCCTGATGTGGGTCTGCACCTCGGTGGCGTGCTGGGCAAAGTCGCGGAAAGCATCGTCGGAGAGAATGGCGAGCTTCCTGGGCAGCTCTCTCTTCCAGTAATCGTAACCCTCGTCGGGCAGGGCAGTCTTCGCCAGCCAGCCGCCGAGGGCTGCGACCTCGGGGCGGTTGCGAGGGGTGAAGGAGTAGTCCTCCAGCACCAC
This sequence comes from Anaerolineae bacterium, assembly GCA_013178015.1. Taxonomy (NCBI): domain Bacteria; kingdom Bacillati; phylum Chloroflexota; class Anaerolineae; species Anaerolineae bacterium. Next base: position 56,071 of record JABLXR010000022.1, on the reverse strand, counting down.
CCTCTTGCCGGCGAGCAGGGCGTTGCCGCCGACCCAGACCTCATCGGCTTGCGGGCCTTCCTCGGGCAGCGAGTCCGGCAGGCCGAGCCCGGCCAGTTCCGCCTGGCGGGCGAATCGCGCCAGGACGTCGGCGCAGGTAGTCCAGGCGAACACTCCACTCAGAGAGCGGACCGGGAAGAGCAGCAAGCGGGCGTCTCCTGGGGATAGGGCGCCGGCGTAGTTCTCCCCAGCGCTGCCGGCACGCCCGAACAGGGCGAGCACCACAGGGTGTTGATCGGGGTCTTCGCTTCCGTCTGCATAGTGCTCTCGCACCAGGGCCCGGAGGCGCCCCTTGAGGCTACTGGCCTGGACCATGGGGTACCCGGTGACTCGCTCGCGCTGGATGGGAAGGTCTACCCCGCCCAGCCCGCTGCCGGTGCCCGCGTGCAGGGGCGTCTCGACGTAGATGAACAGCATGCGCTTGCCTTCGTACATGGCTAGTCCCTCCATTCCACGACGATGACCTGACCGAACCCGATCTCGCCGCCCCACTCCGTGACGGCCTGGTTGATTAGCTCCGATCGGAGCTGTGCTGATCCCGCAGTGGTGAAGTAGTACACGCTGCCGGCCGGCACGAAGCGCCGACTGGCCTTCTGCCTGCCGGCGACCCAGTCGAAGCCGCCGATGGTCTGGTAGCCCTTTAGGGCTACTGCCTCCAGCGTCACGGGGCCATCGAAGAAGGTGGCCCAGTCCTTCGGTCGCCACCCCCGGCTGAAGTACGAGGGGGTGGCGAAGTAGAGCCGGAACCGCTGAGGCAAGGGGCGGGAGAGGTCCAGGCCCGGCCATTGGGGAGCGCTCACCTGCCAGAACTGGGCCGCCCTGCCCTCGCCTCCGATGCGCATGTGCCCCGCAGCGGGCCAGTCCCGATAGCCCTGCACTTCCACCCACAGCCCCACGTCTTTCCGCGGGCGGACGAACTCGGCCTGATAAAGCCTCTCGGGCACGGTACCCCCGGTGCCCTGGTCACGCTCGATGCCCAGGCGGGACTCACGCTGGAAGAGACATCCGTCCTCCAGCGCCACGGCGCTACCGCCGCGGAGGACGCTCATCAGGTCCTTCTCTGCCAGCCACCGGCCCCAGCCCTCCTTCTCTGCCTCCTCTCGGGGGAAGAGAAGGAGGGGCAGCTCGTCGCCGATGCTGGTTACCACGTCGTCGGGCGGTGGGGCTGGGTCCACCGGCTGGGTGGCATTGCCGTCCTTCTGCACTTGCACGTCGGCGGGTACGGGGTAGTAGCGCTCGACGCGGTCGCCATCTCGCCGGGCCACAATCGGCCCGCGCAGCCGGAGAGGACCGTAGTCCTCGGAGGTGCCTACGGCGGCGGCGATGGCGGCTGGGTCCTGCAGGTCTATTCTTTTGAGCACCAGCTCATGCGAGCGGATGGCGCCCTGGATGACGGTGGGGTGAGGCGGGAAGAGACTCTGAGCTCGATGGTCGGAGCCCGCATTGAAGGGCTTCCCATCTCGGAAGAGCCATATGTCGGTGGGTTCAAGAAACAAATGCATCTGAGCCCCCTTCTGCTCCGGCGAGGAAGCGCGCGATGATGAGCCACTGTGCCAACCCCTCGACCGTCTCGGTCAACGCCTCAGCCCACCGGCCGAGTGCTTCGGTCAGTGCGTTGGCCTGCTGGCCTGAGAGCGCCTCGGCGCGGCGCCCTACCAGGCGCCTGAGCTCGGCCCGCAGCATGTCGTTAGCGTCAGGTATGGCGTAGGCAAGTTGCCAGATGTCGTAGGGGAGCCGAGCGGAGAGCTTCCTAGCGGCGAGGTACTGGGTGACTTGGTCCAGGTTGGCGATCACCGAGCACCACGGACCGCGGGCGGTGATGGCTTCGCCCCCGCGGCGCATAAGGGTGACGCATACGGCGTCTTTCCCCGGAATGTCCTTAGCCAGGTTCTGGGCTTGGTGTGCCTGTTCCAGCGCGGCGTCCAGCGGCGATAGGTGGTGGGCGATGGCGATGCCGGCGGAGGCAGTGGCTGCGGTGACCCGATGGAACTCCTGCGCCAGTTCATGGGCGAATGGGAGGGCGGAGGAAGCCGGTGCTAGGGCGAGGACGTCGTCACCGCCGTTGTAGACCAGGCTAACGGAGTGCAACGCCGCGACCTTCTGCACCACGTCGGCGAAGTCCGAGAGCTTCTGGCCGAACTGACAATGGGCCTCCTGAGGATTGCCCTCTTCGAGCAGCTTGGATATGTGCTCTCCCACGGAATCGCCGTCGAGGGCGACAACGGCGTAGTAGGGCGAGGGGGGAAAGCCGACCGTCCGGTGTAGCTTCTTCAGTGCCTGGAGCGGCGGCCCCAGGGCGGCCGTCTCGATGCCGGAGCGATAGCTGGCCTGCAGGCGCTCGGGGGTGAGGGTCTCCTGGAAGAGGAGGTCGCCATCATAGGGCCAGTCTGGGTCGGTCCTGGGTTCGTGCAGCCAGCGGCCGAGAAAGGTGCCTAGATCCTGTCGGTATGCCTGCAGCTGGGCTGGTGCCTGCTCGCGGGCGGCGTCGAGGAAGGGTTGGGAGGCGATGCTGCTGGTAGAGAGGAAGGAATCCCGGTGGGGCCAGAAGCGCTTGACGGTGCCGATGGCGTCCAGCCGCTCGCGGCCGAACGGCCGCAGCAGGGCGCCGGTCACTCGGGGCAGGTTGCTTACCTGGCGCCAGTAGTCGCTGGCTCTCTCCCCCTGACGGTGTAGGGCCTCGCGCTGGCCGCTAAGGCTGTCTTTGGTGCCCCACTCCTCCGCGGGGAGGAAGAGCCGGCTTCGCTTGGCGGCGTCCAGGGCGCGGCTGGCCTGCTGGTAGGCCCCCTTGTAGCCATCCGGCCCTATCCTGGCGGCGGCCCAGAAGCACTGCCAAAGGTAGCGGGGCGCGGTTTGCCGCCGCCATATGGATTGCCAGCCTGGGTCGTCGTGGCCTGGGAGACCATGGGCCAGCGCGTTGCCGCCGGCAGCGGCGACGATCTGGCTCCAGCGCCGGTGGAGGGCGTCCTCGGCGGCCCGTCCAAGGTCTGCAGCCCGTTCTCTCGGGACGACGGCGACGAGCTTGTTGGGTGTGTCCGACTGCTCGCCGCCACCAGCGCGGGCCGGGTAGACGATGGTACTGCCGGCACAGGCGATGGCCTCAAGGGCAGCCCGCGCCAGTTCGGCCAGTATGCGGCTTCCGGCGTACAGGTCCGCGGTGCGCCGGGCCTGGGAGATGAAGCTCTGGATGGGGCTGAAGGTGAAGATGAGGACTGCATGGCTCATGTTGGTCACTCCTCTTGCCCTGCGTGGCGGATGGAGAAGTTGGCCTTGAGAAAGCCCTCCACGCGATCATAGTCCGCCCTGGAGAACCGGGACGGCAGTATGATGAAGAGGAGCCCATAGGTCCGGCCCGTCGCTATCGGCCGCACCCAGAGAGGTGAAGCCTGGCGCGGACTGATCCCCCCGAAGGCCGGGTTCCTGGGCACCTTAGACATGAACTGGCGCACGGCATCCATGGCCGAATGGGCGCGTACGTCGTAGACGCGCACGGTCGTCGCCCCGCCCAAGCAGGGAAACTGAGCCGGCCCGGCGGGAGAACGGACGACGGCCATGCTCTGGTCTCGGGCCAGGAATCGGGCGGCGGCCACCGCACCCTCGATGGCCTCCTTGACTCGCCGACGCCAGCCGGAGATGGAGTCCGGCGATGGTGGAACCAGCTCCGGGGCAGTGGAGCGCACAGCGCGCAGGGTGCCGTACCCTCGCCGGGAGCGAAGACCAACGCCACCGCACGTGAGCATTAGGTTGAGAGCGGCGCAGCCGGCTTTCCAGGTCGCACCTGAGCCTAGCTCGGGCGGCTGCTCCAGCACGAGGTCAAACGTCTGATCTGGGCCGAAGGCGCGGCGCTGCCCGCCCTCCCGGGAATGGCCGTTCTGCTTGTGGGGCAGGATGGGATACCGGTCGGCCTCAAGGTTGCCAGTCAAGCGGACGGAGATGGGGGAGGCAGCTACAGTGCTCCCGAACACGCGGCTTTCTAGCAGGCGCAGGGCATCTAGGTCGCCATCGCCCAGGACACCTCCGAGCGCCGCTCGCAGCCAGTACCGCATGGCGCCGCGGAAGGCGGGCGGACGCAACTCGGGCGGCTCCTGTGGATCAGCTCCGCCGAGGAATAGCGGGGTTACCGTCTCTAGGGTGAGCTTCAGTTCGGGCACGTTCACCTCCATTGCGCCAGAGGCGCTGGGGGGCGAGTCGGGCTCCGGGCCGCGGATGGCCAAAGGCGCCCGCTGAGGGCCTGCGGCCGGGGTGTGGGTTACAGGTGGCCGCTTCTAGAGCTTCTCGCCCGGCGCTCTGTCGCTTCCCTGTCATGTATCCTTCTCATCCTAGCTCGGCGCCGCGAACTGGCCCGGGCACCGAGCTACAGAGACCCGAAACTTGGACGCCCGAGGGAGCACTCCAGCTAACCACTCCCCACTCCCCACTCCCCACTCACCACGCCCTCCGCACCGCAAACCACCCATCCCCCTTGACCGCGTTCTTCCCCGCGTGCAGCAGCGTCCCCCACACTAGCCAGGGGGTGAAGGGCTCCCAGTCGTCGGCCTCGTAGGTTACCCGGCCCACCAGCCCGCCGATCTCCTGGCCCCGGCCCAGCCGACCGCTGTACCCCCGCAGGTCCACCCAACGGGTCCTGTCCTCGACCAGGCGCACTGCCCGGGCCCGATCGCGCAGGTCGCCGATGTCGTAGGGGACCGGGCCGCCGCCGAAGTTCTCGGCCAGGCTCTTGAACCGCTCCAGCAGCCGCTGGATGAGGGGCCGGAACTGGGGCTCTTTCACCAGCCGGCCCCGGTCCACCAGCCGGAGGGGGGTGAGGAGCTGGAGGGTGAGGGGCCCCATGGTGGGCAGATGCGCCGCCGCCTGCTCGACGTCCTCGTGGGTGACGGGGAGGGAGGGCACCTGCACCACCTTGTCCCCCTCGCGCAGGACGGGGGCGGTGTGGCCTCGGAGGGGGTGGACGGCGTCTATGCGGATCACCTGGGCGGTGCCGCGGCGCCAGTGTCCGTCGCTATCCTCGCGCCTTTGGCCCAGACCCTCGTGGGCGAGCCGGTCCAGGGCCAGGACGACGTAGGGGAAGAGCTGGCCCGCCTCGCCCACGAGGAGGAGGTCGAAGGCGAGTTCCTCGTCGGGGAGGTAGTCGGCCTTGGGCCCGAGGGGTGGGTTGATGACGTAGGGTCGGGGGGCGTCTCGGCCGAAGGTGCCGCGCTCGTCGAGGGTGGAGACGAGGCGCATGACGGGGCAGACGGTGCTGACGGGGCACTGGGAGCAGTGGGGGGCGGCCTTGTTGGCGCAGAAGCCGGACCACTGGGCGTGGGGGTGGTCGTAGCCGCGGATGGCGGCGAAGAGGGCCCCGCGGATGGCGGAGCCCTTGTGCTGGTTGAAGTGGATGGGGGTGAGGGCTCGGCAGGTGATGTGGAGTTGGTGGGTGGTGAGCATGGGGCATGCCTCACGTACAGCAAGTAGCCTACTCAGGTCAGCAATCGCCCGGATCGTCCTCACTCGAGCTACCCGATCCCTCGAATAGCAGGCCGAGCTCAGAGTTGTAGGGAACGTGCACCACAGGTGGAGTGTCGCCATCGCGAGGGGTTGCCAGGGATAACCCGCGCAAGGCGCAATAGCGCCGCCAGGAGATGGGCACCAGCAGCTCGTTGGCCCTGATAGGCTCCGAGTCCTGAAGGGAGAAGAAGTCGTCGTGCAGGTCGGCAGGAAGCACCTCGATGCTGTCGAAGGCCCGGTAGAAGAGATCCTCCAGAGCCGGGTCGGCATCGAAGGGGCGCATGGCGGTCACGCAGGTAGCGGAGAACTCGCCGGCCGAGTGCTCGTACTCCTCCTCCCAGGCGACTGCCGCCGCGCCAGCGTATGCTTCATCAAGCCAGTCGCCGACCGCACTTTCATCCACCTCCCGGCCGTTGACCTTCTCCAGAACCCGCAGGCCGCTGCCCACCAGCTCTTCGGAGTAGATGCCTTGACCGTCGGCAGGCTCGCGGAAGATGTGCACCGGCGCCAGGTCGCCGTGCCTTCCCCTGCGGTTCACCCGGCCGAGGCGCTGAACCAGAGCTTCCAGAGGCGCGGGGTCCGAGTAGACGGTATCGAAATCAACATCGAGGCTGACCTCGACTACCTGGGTGGCCACCAGCACTACTGGCCGCCTGCTGGTGCTAGCCAGGCCGGCGCTCTCCCGAACCAACGCCTCCTTGGCCAGTCGGTCCTTGAGGTGAAACCGCCCGTGCAGCAGCTCCACGTGCGACCCCTCGTGCGTGAGGAGCCTGCGCAAGAGGCCGTAGACCTCCTGGGCCCGGCGGACCACGTTGCAGACCACCAGTACCGACTTGCCGGCCCGGGCGTCGGCCGCGATCCGCTGCAGGTTGCCAGCTGTAAGCACCTCCCCATCCAGCAGGTGAAGGCGGTGACGCCGGAAGCGCTCGTATGCGGCCGCGTCGGCAACGATCTCGGTGGGGGCGTCCAGTGCCTTCTTCAGCCGCTCCCGGACGAGGGTGGGCAGAGTGGCGCTCATGACGAAGAAGCTGGCGCCGTAGTTCTCCCGCAGGTAGGCCACCGTCTCGAGAATCATGGCCAACCGGGCGGGCTCGTAGGCGTGTATCTCATCAAAGATGAACACAGCACCGTGGTAGTCGCTCAGCTGGGCCTCGTAGCCCTTTAGGCGGTACATGGCCTTGAGTATCTGGTACGGGCTGAGCACTCGCACCGGGGGGTAGTTGAGCCGGGCCAAGTCGCGGGCGCGTCGGGCGTTCCTTGCCGTCTCTCGGGGGTCATCGCCTTCCTCAAGGAGCATGCGATACAGGGAGAGCAGACTGCGCCCGTGCTGCAACCCGACGTCGGCTGGGCCGAACGTGCTATCCAGGCGCAGCTTCATGGCATTCATGCTCGCCTGATAGGGCAGAGTGTAGAACAGGCGGCTGGGGCTGCCGTCCGACTTACCCTGGGCGGCGGCCCACAGTAGGCCCGCCTCCGTCTTGCCGCTGCCGGTAGGCGCGATCAGCACGGCCGAGCCTGGGGTCTCGCTGCTGGCTACCTGGTGTGCATCGAGGTTGGCCCACGTCAGACCTCGACTTGCCAGCACTCGATCGGCGTCGAACCGGGGTCGAGGCAGGGGCCCGGCATGGGCGGAGGCGCTGTGGTCGGCGTTGATGATGTGTCCTCGGAGCGCCAGGGCCGCAGTGACCTCTCTCGCGGCGGCGCCCTGGCGCAGTTGCCTGACGAAGCGCTGATACACCCGGAGCCAGTGATGAACCCGCTGCACTCCGCTTTGTCGCACCAGTGCTAACGCCTGGCTGGCGTCGCCGTACATTGGGGGACAGGACACACCTAGACGATCGAAGCCCAGATCGTTGACCCAGCGTTGGCTGCAGGATTGCAGCCAACGCCATAGGCCGCGGACGTCCTCGTCCGGCAGGTCAGCCACCGCAGCCAGCAGCTGATCTTCTTCCGGGTCCTCGGGTGGGTCGTAGAGCTCAGCCAGTTCGCTGGCATCCTTGTGGTGGGAAGCGACCGCGGCCACTAGCCAGGGTTGCTCTGACTGGCTGAACCCCAGCACGACCCAATCGAGGAATGCCAGCGATAGCACTTCGTGACGGTGTTCCCACCGTCCCTGGTTGCGCAGCACCTCCTGGAACTTGGCGGCGACCTTGCCGAAGTCGTGCAGGAAGGCCCCCCAAAACAGGACACGCCAGAGGCATTCGAGGCCCAAGGATCCGGGCAGACCCGGCCTGAGCCGAGCAAAGTCGGCCAGCCGCTCCAGGGTCTCCCAGGTGTGCTGGGCCAGCGTCTCGCCCTGGGTGCCGCCTCTGGGCGGGCTCTTGGCCCAGACGTGGTCGAGCCAACTGGGCCACGCCTCAGGTGGCATGGGCTTCCTCCAGGAAGCCGTGGAAGGCCAGGCCCAGGTGGGCACCGTCGTCCTCTTCCGACGCGGGGTCTACCCAATACAGCCGTTGCTGTTCCTGAGCGAAGCGCCGTCCTTCCTCATTGGGAAGCCTCACCCTATCCGTGACTACCAGGTACTGCTGGAAGTGAGGACGTCGGTTGTGGGCGTAGTCGAGGAAGCGGGGCATCAGAACAGCCAGCCCGCGCTGGACCTCGATGGCCATTTCGTGGGGAAGGATGGTGTTCTCGAAGTAGGCGCACTCTGCCTGCTCGAGCTCGACCACCTCGATGCTGGTGTAAGTGAAGAGGTCTTGCGAACGCCCCAGGGCCACGGCATAGCGGGGGCTGCGGAAGGCGCTCTCCCACTCCGGTCGGTTCACGTACAGGGTGAGCCGGGGCCGGAAGAACATGTCCCGCTCGAAAGGATTGACGTTGCCTTCCAGCACCTTCGGGTAGTCGGTTCCTTTCAGCTTGCCGGTTGACGCACTGAGCACGATGACGTGCTCGATGTCCCTGACCGTGCCGTCGTGGTGGAAGTGGTAGGCGAAGCGTACCCCTTCTGGGTCGAACCACTCCCCCAGAGCGCTACTGATGTGGCCGTAGATTGTGGCCGGCGGCGGCATCAGGAACGTGGGATGGACCTGCAGCATAAAGAGGGGGTAGCGGAAGGAGGTGGTGAGCCCTTCCGCCACTACCTTGAGTACCCGCATGTTCCACCTCCCAGGAGGCACTGGGCGCCCGGCTCAGTCGAGCCAGTGAGGATTGCCCTTCAGGTCCGAGATGAGTGCCTGGTAGGCCTCCCGCGGGTGGCTTATCTGGATTCTGCTGCCCTCGGGGGTCTGGGCGAAGGCCTCCAGCTTGGCTCGCTCGTCATCCAGGTACCCCTTGACCCAGCCTACGTACACGTCCGACAGGATGTCGTCGGCGAACACGGTCAGGGCTTCCCTGAGAGCATCGAGCTTCAGTTCGGGCAGCCGGCGGGAGTTGGCGCCGATGACGTGTCCGAAGACGTGGTTGCCGCCCTTGGTGACGGCCATGACTACCAGAGCTGGGGCTACGTCCGTGTAGTGAAGAGTCTGCTTGGCCCCCCCTTCCAGATGCGCCAGACCCTCGAAGAGGGCCACGACCCGTCGCAGGCGTTCCTTGCGGGGGAGGCGGTAGCATTTCACAGAGTCGAGCCGCTCGAGCCCCGCTTCCTGTGCCTGGCGGAGTCGTTCCTCGTCGAGGTTCAGGTACCCGGTTCGGTCAGCATAGGAGAAGGTCCCACAGGCGCGCAGATCCAGGGAGTAGAGCCCCTTCAGAGTGGTGCGATAGAACTGGTGCTCGTGAGGTACCGGGTCACCCTCCTGCCGAGACATAGTGCCAAAGTCTTCTGTGATACTCACCGGCGCGATGGAGACGAGGGTGCTCACCCGGAAGGGCGACACGCGAGTCACGGTTTCGGTGGTGGGCGTTTCATCCGCCCGGGAAGTGTCGGCTTCCCGCTTCTCGCGGGCCGAAGCGCGCTTCGAAGGAGCCCGCATGTAGCCGAAGAGGTCATCATCCCACCACTTGATGGGGTTGGCGTCGGTGTAGGCGACTTTCTCCTCGCGGTAGACAGGTGCTGCCTGCCAGCCCAGGTGTGCGCTCTCCAGGGTCCGCCTCAGCCAGTAGCGGAACGCCTGGGCTGACACGTAGGGATAGGCGCCATCGCCAGCGCGGATCATCTTCACACCGACCGTGTTGTCGGTACGGGCTCCCGGAATGCTGCCCAAGTTGTTGAGGGCGGAAGCGGGAGCGTCTATCAGCATCAATCCGGTAACGAACGCCATCGTGAGCCTCCTCTCTGTTCTGTGTGCTGTCCTCTACCGCTCGGTGGCCTCAGCCTCAGTCGTGAGTTCGGTGAGTGTCTCGCGGTTCTGTCCCAGCCAGCCGGCCTCATATAGGCGCTCGACCATGCGGATCAGAACCAGGTCCCGAGCCAGTCGCCAGTCGGCCTGGGCGAGCTCGTCCCCCTCTTCGAAGACCTGGATGTACGGCTCTAGAGTGACCAAGGGCGGGTGACCCCGCCTAACACTCTGCAGGTTGGCTTTCACCAACAGGTTCCTGAAGTAAGGATATCTCTGCTCGGTGAAGAAGCCGCGGAAGAAACCTCTGTCGTTCTCGGAACTGATGTACTCCGCCAGTCTGTCGCCAAGAGCGCGAATCTGCTCGATCCTCTCCTTGTCCACGTTCATTATCCTCCTCAAGAAGCGCTCAGTGATGTCCCAGGAGACCATGCCGGCCTCTTCTGCCAGCGAATACTCCCCCCGCGGGTCCTGCGCGCGCCCTCGCGCATACTGCGCTGCCTCGCGCAGGAGGTAGGTGCGTACGAAGAACCGGGCGTTATCCGGAAGTCCGAAGAGGTCCTCGTACAGGTAGTTTCGGCCCGGCTCGAAGTCCTCACCGGCACCGCGCCCGGGCCTCTCCCACGCTCGGTTCACGATCGTCTGCCACTTGCCTCGGTACTTAGCGGTGAACATCTCCGCTAGAAAGCTGACGACCTGCGAGGGCAGATGGTACATACTCAGGTCCGCGCCCTGACCGGAGTTGGTCAGATGGTAGGCGGTGATGGAGAAAGGCTCCTCCGAGGCGACGGCCTCGCGCTGCATCCGCTGCGCGTTGAGCAGGGTGGCGATGAGCAGCGTGCGATAGGAGAGCCGCGGCTCCGGCATCTTGGTACTGCCCTCGGCCTGGGCCAGCTGAATGAGCCGACGGTTCTCCTCTAGGAAAGAGGCGGCGAAGTGGTAGATGATCTCCTCATTGTCCGAGTGCACGGCGAGCAGACGGCCGCCCACCTTGGCGGAACCGAGAGGAAGCGCTTGCAGCGCCAGCATGGCTGTTCCCGAGACCGGGACGCCGGCGTCGCCGTAGGGATGGAAGTTGATTACGCCTTCGCCGGTCAGCAGGGGGATGTGCTGGCGGAAGGCACGACCGGGCGGGACGTCGTCCCTGTCCTTGAAGATGACTGCTGCTGCCGGTTCCCCAGTGAAGATGCAGGTCTCGTCGTCCAGAGGAAGTGCGCCATAGGCCCCGAGAACGCTCTGGGCGTATGCGTGGCGACGCTCCGGCGTCTTCTCGAATGCCGGCTGGGTGAAGCCGGAGTTGGGGAAGGCCACGGTCAGGAACGACTTGAGCGGCTGACGCACATACTCGCGAGCCATGTAGGTCGCGATCGCCTCCAGGTCCGACTCTACCAGGTCGGCGGGATCCCTCTTGCCCGCGAACGCGGTGATCGTGGCGACCCCTACGTCATACAAAGGATGGCCAGTGTACCTCAGCACGGCTTGCCTCCAAGTAGCGATGCAGCATGTCCTCAGCGACCGAGCATCAGTTCAGCACCAATTGGTGGAATGGCGGTGCTGTGCTAGAATCGAGTTGCAGTTGGAAGCCATGGGGTCCGAAGAGGTCCTCACAGAAGCCCTGTACCCTGGGCAGGCATGAATGGGGCAGCAGCCAAGCTCTCCTCGTGGGGTCCCAGATGGCTTCCGGGAAGCCCTGTCGAAAGCGATCCAGAATGAAGTCGAATTTATGCCACTCGCCGATTCTCTCGAAGCGGATGGCGAGGGAGGTTGTACTGAGAAGGACACGACCGTAGCCCATCTTGACCTCCGGTAGGGAGTGCCCACGCCTAGTCTCGTGGTCGGGCCAATCATAGCACACTCTCCGCTGTCCGTCAAGAGAGCATTTCGATCCGCGCCAGGATACTGAAAAACGCCTAGTCTAGTGGTCGGATACAGGACCGGGAATCGATCCGCTTCGAGGATGCTGTCGCCGCCAATCTCGACCACTCCCGCTACTCCTAGCGCGTACGCGAGCCATCTGCTTCGACGCCCCCGGTTCCAGGGCAAGCGCATGCCTCTGGGGAGCGCCTGCGCAGACTGCATCGTGTACGAAGGATGGCCAGTGTACCTCAGCACCTCGATCCACCTCCTTGCCCGGCGCGTGCCTATTCAGATGAGCGTGAAAGGACGCCGCAACTATAGGCCACCTCCCGCGGATTTTCAATCCCCCTAAGGTATTACCCGGGTACTGATTGCACATGCTTACCGCATCTGCGACGCGGCCCGGTGTTCCTCTGCCACCCGCTCCCGCAGCCAGGCCGGCTCCAGCACCTGCACGTCCCGCCCGTACCACAGCAGCCAACGCACGAACTCCGGCGTCACCCCCACCTCGAACCGGACTTCGTACCGGCCGTCGTCCCGCACCTCCACCTGCTGAGAGGGGTGCCACTCGTCCTCGGCCACCCACCTCCCCGCCTCCGGTGAGAACTCCAGCCGCACCCTCTCCGGCTCCCCCGCCGCCCCCCACATTAGCCCCCAAGCGGCTCCCGCCATCCCCTGCACGCTGAAATCGTCCGGTACCCGATACCGGTCCGGCAGGAGCTCGGCCTCTACGATCCGGTCCGCCTTGAAGGTCCGTACCTCATTCCGGAGCTCGCAGTAGGCCAGCAGGTACCAGGACCGGTTCTTGGGGAAGAGGCAGTAGGGCCGAACCACCCGGTCCTGTACTTCGCCCTCCCGGCTGGCGCTGGCGTAGGCCAGGCGCACCTTGCGCCGAGCGGCCAGGGCCCGGTGCAGCGCCAGCAGCCAGGCCTCCAGGGCGTTGTCGGTGCACCCATCGGGCGGGGCCGATAGCTCCCGGAGCAGGGGGCGGAACTCGGGCGGGAACACCGACTCCAGCCGGCCGATGGCGGAACCCAGCTCGGCCGAGTCCACCCCGAACTCGCGCCCGGCTTGGGCGGCCAGCAGCAGCGATAGGGCCTCGGAAAGGCTGTAGTGGACTACGGGAAGCCGGGGCACTTCCTTCAGGTAATAGCCCTGCCGCCGGCGCCTCAGGTCCAGGTTCAGCCGGTAGCGGATCACGTCCAGGTCGCGCTGGATCTGCCGCTCCCCCACCTCGTACTTCTCCGCCAGGGCCCGGCGAGTCCAGTGCTCCGGTGCGGCGCTGATGTGTTGCAGCATGTCCAGCACTCGCGCCATGCGCCTGGTCTCCGGCACTCTTCCCTTGCCGGGCAAGCGTTCGCTCGACATGGCTTCACCCCCCTGCCATTAGCTTAGCACGGTAACGGGACCCATGTGGGTCGCGTTATTCCGGGCGTTCGATAGGCATCCGGGATTCTAAGTCGGGGCGGGGCCCGGCTGCCTAGGCCAGGGTTACGAGCGCCGAGGCCGGCCCGGCGCCCTCTTGGGTTCGGGAGTGGTGTGGGGTGGGGCATGGCGAGGCTGTTGGGGTCGGGCGGGTAGGGCCTACCAGGGCCGGCGGTCGGGCATAGGGACGGGCTGTTCCAGGCCGTCCACGGGGATGTGGCGGCCGTTGATCCAGTGGGCCCGGGGGGAGGCGAGGAAGGCGATCACATCGGCCACCTCCTCGGGCCTCCCCAGCCGGCCCATGGGGAACCCATCCCGGATGTAGGCGGCGAACTGGTCCGGCTTCTCCCGGCGCACCCGGTCCCAGCCGCCTCCCTCGAAGAGGATGGAGCCCGGGGAGACGGTGTTGACGCGGATGTTGTCGTGGACCAGCTCGAGCGCGAGGCGCTCGGTGAGGAAGATGGTGGCAGCCTTGGAGGCGCCGTACTGGCCCGTACCGGCCAGTTGTGGCTCCCAGCCCGAAATGGAGGCCACGTTGACGATGGCGCCGCCCCCTCGGGCCCGCAGGTGAGGCACCACCAGCCGGATCAGGCGCACGACCTGGAAGGTGTTGGCCTCGAAGACGAGACGCCACTCCTCGTCGGTGGAGTGCATCAGGTCGCCCCCCCGGTTGAAGCCGACGTTGTTCACCAGGATGTCCACGCCTCCCAGGCGGGAAGCGCACTCCTCCACGAATGCCTCCGCCTGTTCCCGGCGCAGCACGTCGGCCTGAACGGCGACGACCCGAGCGCCCCTTTCGAGCAGGTCCCGTTCCGCCTGGCGCAGGTCTTCCTGGCCGCGGGCACAGATGCCCAGGTGACAGCCCTCATCGGCCAGGGCGCGGGCGGTGCTCAGGCCGATGCCGCGGCTGGCGCCGGTGACGAGGGCGATCTTGCCGTGCAGATGCAGGTCCATCTCGATCCTCTTGAGGGTGGATGGGCGAGCCCTAGCGGGTCAGCGCAGGGGCCACCTCCGCGGGCTGCTTGCCGCCCGTCAGGCTAGCGGCCAGGGCCAGGACGACCACCACCAGAAGCAGAGAGACAGTGACGGTTATTGACCGGGTGGCTGCCTGCCTGACGGCGATGCCGGAGAAGGCCCACACGATGACCAGGTTGTAGGCGATGTCGCGACGGGTGACGCTGTTAGCGGCCGCCAGGGCGGCGGCCACGGCGAGCATGATGATGGTCCACGCCTGCTGGCTGATACCGAATCCACCCCAACCGAGGTCGTACAGGACCACGGCTACGTTAGCGACGGTGGCCACGGTGATCCAGCCGAGGTAGAGGCTGAAGGGCACGTGGACGGCCCAGAACTCACGGCGGTTGACGACGCGGCGGCCGACGTTCAGGCGCAGGTAGATGGCGATGAGCGAGCCCAGCAGCACCAGCATGACCAGGAGGCTGAGCGGGAGCACCTCGTAATGCCAGAGGAAGATCCAGATGGCGTTAGCCAGCCCCGAGACGACGTAGAACCAACCGATGCGGTCGAGGAGCGAGTCCTCTGCCTCCCGGCGGCCGGGCATGGCCTGGTAGACGCTGAAGGCGATCAGTCCCAGGTAGATGAGGCCCCAGATGGAGAAGATGTAGCCGGCGGGAGTGAACAGGACGGGATAGCGGTCGGAGATCTCGCCGGTGGTCTGGTTGTTGATAGGTAGAGCGTTGGCGAGGGCGTTGACGACGATGACGACGAGGGTAGTGACGACGTTGGCGACCTGACGGATCTGCTGACGGTCCATGGTTCCTCCAGAGCGGGCGCGAGCGCGATATCTCGTTAGTGGTGCGGCGAACGTGCCCCATGGCGGACGCGGGGGAAAACCACCGGTGCCCGCTGTATGATAGGGGCGACGACGGCAGGGCTCAAGCCGGTATGGGAATACGGGCCGATCACTCCGTCCGCACTCGGCAGACCGCGTCCGGCCTGGGCAGGCAGGGTCGCTTGCCCCCACGCCTGCGGTTGCAGGCTGGGGCCGATGGGGCATGATGGGGACGCGACTGGGTGGTGACGTGACGACAAAGGGGGACAGAGCATGAAGCTGAGCGACTGGCCGGCCTATCCGCATCAGGTGGACGCGTTGGTTCGGCGTTGGAGGGAAGCGCACCCGGGGCTCATCTCGGTGGAGGCCCTGCCTCAGTACACCCGGCACCGGGTCTACGCCCTCACGGTGAGCGACGGGCCGGATGACCAGCAGGACAAGCGGGGGCTGATCTGCGCCGTGCCCCACGCCCACGAGCCCGCCGCGACCGTGGGCATACTGGACTTTGTGAACGAGCTCCTGACCGGCCAACACCTGGACCGCCGCCCGAGCGAGCTGGACCGGGAGCGCATCCTGCGGCGCTGTCTGCTGACCTTCATACCGGACGCCAATCCGGGGGGCAGGGCCCGCTCGCCGCAGCCCTACTGGGATGGCCGCAGCCTATCCAACAACGACTTCCTGGATGTGGCCTTCGGGATAGACGCTCGCACCGAGGGGAGGTTCAAGCGAGTGGCCCGCTGGAGTATGCTGGAGGACGTGCCGGCCCGGCTGGGGATCGTGTACGAGCAGGTGAGCGAGCACGAATACGTGGAGCCCAACCGGGACGAGGGCTCGTCGCTGGTGCGCCTGAGCCGGGCCATGCAGGCCAGACACCGCTACCACTGCCAGGTGCACCTGCACCAGACCGAGTTCGACTGGCAGGGGAAGGACCCGACCAATTGCATGGCCATCCTCCCCGCGCTGCAGGACGAGTTGCCCGAAGGGCTGCAGCGGCAGAACCTGGCCCTGGCGGGGCGGATGATCGAGGCTTGGCGGGAGGTAGGAGGGCACCCGTTGCCGGAGCCGCGCCCGTTCGGGTACGGGGAGCCGGCCCGGGGCTGGTTCGTGCGCTGCTGGGGCGAGGTGCAGCGGAGGATGCCGGACGTGCTGGTGGAGGTGCAGAACAACAACCGCAACACGGCGCCCGTGCAGCAGATGGCTCTCTGCTCGGCGGGCATCCGGGCGGCGGTGGGGTGGTTGGTGGTGGGGGCGGAGGAGCGGTGACCACGACCTGGGGGGAAACGGTGAAGGCGGAAGTAGAGCTGCCCACGAGCCCGGGCGAGGTCCAGGAGCTGCTCAGGCCCGCGTTGGTCCGCGTCTCCGGCCTCTCCATAGCGGCATCGTACGGTTGGTTCTTGTGGGGTCTGGTGGCGGGCGACAAGGATGCCAACTGGTGGATGGCGGCGCCCAGTGTAATGGCGGGGCTGTCGTCGGCGTTGGCGCTGGTACTGGCCCGGCAGTACCGGATCGCCGTCGGCATCGTCGTCGGCGGGCTCAGCGCGGCGGCTCTGGTGGACGCCGTGGTGGGGGGCGGGCTGGTGGGACACTGGCTGGCGCTAACCACCATACTCGCGGCCGGCGTACTGGCGGGGCCGGTGATGACTCTGGTGCTAGGGACTGCCGTGGCGATCCTGGCCGCGGTGCTGGTGCCCTGGCCCGGGTCATGGCCTCTCCTCCGATCGGCGTTCACGGGGGTAGTCCTGGTCTGGGCGGTGGGAGGGAGCCTGTTCGAGGCTCTGCGCCGGGCCGAAAGAGGTGAAATGCGGGCCTGGCGGCATGCGGAAGAGGCGATGCGCCGTCGGGGCGACCTGCAGCGGACGTCCAAGGCCCTTCGTGACATGTACGCCCTCCTGGAGCGCACCAACCGGGAGCTGGAGATCGCCCGGCGGGAGGCGGAGGAGGCCAGGGAGATTAAGGCGCGTTTCGCCGCCAGCATCAGCCACGAACTGCGCACGCCTCTCAATGTGATACTGGGCTTCAGCCGGATCATGTACCGCTCGCCCCGCGTGTACGGGGACGTGAACTGGACTCCGGAACTGCGGGCGGACGTGCGCCAGATCTACAACGCCAGCCGGCACCTCCTGGACATGATTGACGACATCCTCGACCTGGCGCGGATCGAAGCCCAGCGGCTGCCCCTGAAGCTGGAGCGAGTGGACCTGGCCCAGCTGATCCACGAGGCCGCCGACACGGCCAGGGGCCTGCTGCGCGACTCAGAAGTCGCCCTGGTGGTGGACGTGCCTCCGGAAGTCCCGGAGATGATGCTAGACGGCACCAGGATCCGGCAGGTGCTCCTGAACCTACTGAGCAACGCCATTCGCTTCACCGATTCCGGGCAGATCGTGGTTTCGGTTCGGGTGGATGACAGCCAGGTGCACGTGGCTGTCGCCGATACTGGCGTGGGCATCGCCCCCGGGGACCTGGCGACCGTTTTCGACGAGTTCTCCCAGGCCGGCAGCGATGTCACCGCCGGGCGGGGCGGCGCTGGGCTGGGGCTGGCCGTGTGCAAGCAGTTCGTGCAGCTACACGGAGGGAGGATCAGGGCAGAGAGCCAGCCGGGCCGAGGCAGCAGGTTCGAGTTCAGCCTACCGCGGGCGCAGGCACGGGGCGGACGGGCCCGCCTGGCTTACTACGCCCCCGAGGGGTGGTCGCCGCCGCTGCCGGAGGACTCCGCGGGGGACTGTGTCGTCGTCCTCAGCTCCCACGAGTCCGCGGGCAGGGTGGTAGCCCGAGGAGTGGCGGATTGCCGGGTGTTGCCTCTCTCGGATCTGAGGGCGCTGCCGGCGCTGGTGGAGGCTGAGCACCCCCTGGGGGTGGTGATCCTGAGAGATCCGCTGGCGGGCGGGGAGGGTCCCTCAGCTGAGGACATCTGGGCGGTCACCGGCCGCCCCGATCTGGGTGTGGTCGAGTGTGAGGTGCCACTGGAGGAGGCCGCTCGACGCTCCCTGGGGGTAGATGTCTATCTGACCAAGCCAGTACAGCCGGAGGAGGTGGCAGAGGCCATCAGGCGGGTGAGACCGGGCGCCGCCAGGCTGCTGGTGGTAGACGACGATGCCAGCTTCCTGGCTCTGCTGGAGAGGATGCTCAAGCTGACCCTGCCTGAGGCTGACGTCCGGACATGCGAGGACGGGAGCGATGCGCTCCGGTTGGCCCGCGAGCAAGAGTTCGACCTGGTGATCCTGGATCTGGCCATGCCGCAGCTAGGGGGAGTGGCGTTCTTGCAGAAGGTTAGGGAGGAGAGGCTGCTCGCAGACGCGGGCTTCATCGTCACTACCGGGGCGCCCTACGTGGAAGAGCTGGCAGCGGCGTACCCCACCAGGATGTACTTTGCCCGCAAGGCGCCGCCGCGGAGCGACCGGTGGCTTGGGTGCATTACTGCCGTCCTGGCGGCCGTTCCCCCGGACTACTCCATCCCAGCGCCTGCGCCAGCGCTTCCAGCAACTGCTCGCCCGTGATGGGCTTCTTCAGGTAGGTCTGGGCCCCCAGGCCGGCGGCCAGCCCCGGCTCCCTCAACACCGAGCACACTATCACCGGCGTCTGCCTCAGAGTAGGCCGAGAGCGCAGCGCCTGCAGAAACTCCCAGCCATCGGTCCCCCGCATCATGACGTCCAGGACGATGACGTCGGGCACGAACTGCTGCAGGGCCGCCTCGGCTTCGTCCGCCGAGGCGGCCATGTGCAGGAGGAAGCGCCCGGGCGAGAGGTAGCGTTCGTAGAGCTGGCGCATGCCCTCGTTGTCGTCCACCACCAGGATGCGGGCGTCTCTCTCCGCGCCCAGCTCGATCCAGACGCCAGGACAGCCGGCCTGGTCACCTGGCAGAAGGGCGGCATTCCCTCCCTGCGCCGACAGCAGCGCTCGACACTCGGCGAGGCCGCTATCGAGCGAATCCACCTCCGACCGCGCGATTGGGGGTCGGCAGCGTATCTCAAGCCCGAGGATGCCGGCCCGTTCGGCGGGCTTGAGGCTCAGGGCCCGGGGAGCGCTCTCGGGGCAGCATTGGAGCAGCGCACCAAGGCAGGATATGACAGCTTCTCTGGTCAGGGTGCGATCGCAGAGGGCCGCGTAAGCGTGCTCGTCCGGATAGAGCCGCAGCTCCACCTGGTAGCGCTCGGCAAGGGCCATCGCAGGCGCCTGAAGGGCTCGCAGGAGCTCCGCCAGGGGCACGCGCTCGAGCTCGACCCCTAGGGCGGCCACCTCGGCCAGGACGGCGCTCTGCTGCCCGGCCTGGTCGCCGGGTGGTGGCTCCGTGGGACTGGCTTTGCCCCTGCGGTCCCAGAGGAGGATGGCCAGGGCCTGAACGGATCTGCGGATGTCGCGGCGGCACTGGCGGGGGCCGATGTGGAGGCGCCGGGCGACGTCCGGCATCGGGAAGCCGTCCACGTAGCGGTAGGTGAGGGCCAGGTAGGGACGCCGGTCCAGCCCGGTGTCGGTGGAGCCGCGGGGCGGCTCCATGCTGTCAATGGCGTCCAGGAGAATCTCCCGCAGTCCCTGGCCCGGCTCGGCTCCCTCGGGCATGAGGTCAGCCAAGACCAGGTTGAGCCGGTGCCCCAGGAGGTAGGCAGGATCGTTAAGGTGGTTGAGGGCATCGCGGATGAGCTCGGTGAACCACGCAGGCGGTTGGATCGGGCTGTAAGGATCGGAGATACTCATGACGGGGCCATTCTGGCGGCTTGTCCGAGTTCTGTCCATTCCATGTCCGCGCGGACCGTTGAAGCGGACGTCACTGCCACAGTAGCATAGGATATCGTGTGGACGCCAGGGACATCCATCCGTGACCGTCGTAGTGCGCCGTCGTCACCCTAAGGGGAGGAGGCAGACATGAGCCGCAGAAAGCTGAGCAGACGTCGGCTGCTCAAAGCGTTCGCTACTGGATCAGCAGGGCTGGTGACGGGTTCGTTCCTCTCATCATGCGCTGCCACGCCCGCTCCCGGGGCCACCCAGGCGCCGGCCGCGGAGGCCACGGCGCCGGCGAAGGTGGAGCAGAAGTTCACCCTTCAGGTAATGGAGAAGTTCTTCCCTGAGTATCTCGACTGGGCGGCAGACAATCTTGAGCCGCAATGGCGGGAGAGTTTCCCCGGCGGCAGCGTGGAGTACATTCCTGTCGACTGGAACACCCTGGAAGAGCAGTTGCTCACCTCCAAGGCGGCAGGGGCCATGCCTGACCTGTTCCGCATGGGTGCCCAGTGGGTGCCCGTTGTGGCTGACAACGAGCTAGCACTGCCTCTAGACGATAGGCTCGCCGATTGGCCCGATACATCGGACTTCTTCCCATCCTGTATCCAGTCGGTAACCTGGCGGGGAAAGGTCTGGGGAATGCCTGACATCACCGCTCCCCGCGACAACTCCTACCGCAAGGATCTTAGCGACGAGTCCGGCGTCGTGATTCCGGATGACTGGACCTGGGACGACTACATCGACGCCGCCGCGAAGCTGACCATTCGCGAAGACGGCAAGATGGTGCGCATGGGGGCGACCACCGGCACCAGCTTCTTCGAATGGCTTGGTGTGCTGTGGAGTGGTGGCGGCCGCCTGTTCAGCAATGGGAAGGCCGCTTTCAACAGCGATGCCGGCATCTGGGCCCTCAACTGGATGAGGGACCGCAACAACGCTGTCGCTCCCGAGGGCACTGCGCCTCTGTCCGAGTCTCCCATACCGTACGTGGCCACCGGCCAGGTAGTGATCAACTACTACCAGGCCAGCTGGTCGGCGGCGCAACTGAAGAAGTATGCTCCAGACAAGCTGGAGTACCTCACCCTCCCTCTGCCGCCGCTGAAGGAAAAGCGGATCGTGTGCTCTCTGACAGACTGGCTGGCCATCTCCATCACCTCCAAGGTTCCCGATGCTGCCTGGGAGTTCCTGAAGCTGCATTGCTCGGTTGAGTCACTGCTGGTGTATGTTGGGAGCTCGGGGGACTTGCCGCCCAGGAAGTCGGCGGTAGGTCAGTCGGAGTACATGAACATGCCGATCGTGAAGCAGGTGGCGGACGAGATGGACACCTATGGGCACGACTCTGTCAAGATGCCCTCCTCAGAGCGGTTCATCAAACCTGTCCTCACGCCGATGATCGAAGCGGTCTCGCTGCACATAAAGACGGCGGAAGAAGCCGCGGCTGAGGCTGAGGTGGAGATCAACAGGCTTCTCGAGGAGTATCCGGAGTGGCCCGACACAGAGCCGTAGGCGCTCTGCAGTAAGTTGGCTCGTAGAGATAGCCCTCCGCGGGCAGTCGGCGGTGATGCCCGCGGAGGGGCTCAACTGACCAGGCCGTAGAGGAGGGACATGCGGCAGCGACGTATGTGGGGATATGTCATGGTCTCCCCGTGGGCGATCGGATTCCTGCTGTTCACGTTGGGGCCGATGATAGCCTCATTGTACTTCAGTGTAACTAACTATAGCGTGCTCAAGCCACCCTCCTTCGTGGGACTGGACAACTACCGGGAGCTGTTTCTGGAGGACGCCCGACACGGGACAGCCCTCTACAACACCGTCTACTACACCGCCTTCCAGGTACCTCTGTCCCTTCTGCTTGCCCTGTCAGTGGCCATACTGCTCAATCAAGGCCTGCCTGGCGAGAACATCTTCCGCACTATTTACTACCTTCCCTCAGTAGTCTCTGGCGTAGCAATGGCCATGCTCTGGCTGTGGTTGCTGGACCCGAACGTAGGGATGGTGAACGTGGTCCTAGAGTGGATGGGTATCAAGGGGCCACTCTGGCTGCAGAGCCCGCAGTGGTCCAAGCCCGGCCTGATCCTGATGAGCATGTGGCGCATTGGTGGTTCCATGGTGATCTTCCTGGCTGGCCTGCAGGGCGTGCCGCAGGAGCTGTACGACGCCGCTATGGCGGATGGCGCCACTTGGTGGCACAAGATCCGTCATGTCACCCTGCCTCTCATCACCCCCACGATATTCTTCACCCTGATCATGGGCATCATCGGTTCCTTCCAGGTCTTCACCAACTCCTACATCATGACAGAAGGGGGGCCCGTCAACTCGACCCTGTTCTACGTCCTGTATCTCTACTGGAACGCCTTCAGCTTCCTCCGCATGGGCTATGCCTCCGCGATGGCGTGGGTGTTGTTCGTGATCATACTGGTGCTTACAGGGCTTCAGTTCTGGGCTGCTCGTCGGTGGGTGTACTACGAGACCCCGACCCCTGTGGCAGGGAAGGCCTGAGTGTTGCCAATGGTGTCCGCCCCGGAGGCACACAGGACTCGGCAATCATACATGCAACGATGGGAGCAGCCATGTCAGCGGTAGGTACTCGGATCACTAGCAGAAGCACCGCGGCTTGGCGTCGCATGGACAGGATGCGACGGGCGCTCATCGTGGGTCGCGTAATATTGCTGTATCTCATCATGGCGGTGGTGGGCATCACCTTCCTCTTCCCGTTCCTCTGGATGGTGTCTACATCGCTCAAGGTGCCCGAGCAAGTGTTTGCCCAGCCGCCGATCTGGATCCCCAATCCGATCGATTTCGACAACTACGTTGAGGCCGTCACCGCGGTGCCGACGGCCCGCTACTTCGTAAACACGCTCATCATCACCATCATTCCTATGGCGGCCACAGTGCTCTCCTCGTCGGTGGTGGCCTTTGCCTTCTCACGGTTGGACTGGCGCGGCCGGACCGTGGCGTTCGGCGTACTTCTCTCTACCATGATGCTGCCCGGGCACGTCACCATGATTCCCCTCTTCGTCGCCTTCCACAAGTTGGGATGGGTCAATACTTTCAAGCCCCTCATTGTGCCGGCCTTCTTTGGCAGCGCCTTCTACATCTTCCTGCTGCGGCAGTTCTTCATGGGCATCCCCAGGGAGATGGAC
The DNA here is from genome assembly GCA_013178015.1 of Anaerolineae bacterium. NCBI lineage: Bacteria > Bacillati > Chloroflexota > Anaerolineae > Anaerolineae bacterium. Next base: position 33,410 of record JABLXR010000022.1, on the reverse strand, counting down.
GAGGCAGCGATCATGGACGGCGCGAATCCACCGGTCATCTGGTGGCGCGTCATCATGCCTCTGTCTGGGCCAGTGCTCGCCGCCATCTCCGTCTTCTCCTTCATAGATGGCTGGAATGCCTTCATGGAGCCTCTCATCTACCTTAAGAGCGCCAACAAGTGGCCGCTGGCTCTAGGTCTGATTGCCTTCCGGCGCATACACACTACCTTGTGGGAAGAGATCATGGCCTATTCCTTGCTGGTCATGGCACCCTGCCTGATCGTCTTCTTCTTCTCCCAGCGCTACTTCATCCAGGGCATAACTCTCTCTGGTCTCAAGGGATGATGCTTGCGCGTCAGGCAGTGCGGACCAAGATGGCGCCGCAGGTGCCACCGCTTCGCAGCGCAGACCGCGATCCCTAGGTCACAATGAGGATTCCGGCATGCCCACCGACGTGAGCTTCTTTCTGGACGATGTCGCCCCCTATGCAGCTGGCCTGAAGGATGGTTCCGGACGTCCTTTGCCCGTGGACGGTGAGGCTCTGAGGAACTTCCTGGATTACGTCAGGGAGACCAAGATCGCGGGCGCAGTCTCCGTCATCCCCGGGATGTTCGGGCTCCTATCGCGCTCGACCGACCCACACGAACGGGGTTTCGCCGCGGTGCTACCCGAATTGGTGCGCTACCCAGTGGATCCTCACATGGAGATCATGACTCACGACCGGCTCTTCGACTTCGGTCTAGGGACTGTGCGAGAGGATGGCCCCACCGAGATGGAGTGGCTGGACGACCACTCCATCAGCGTGGACGAGTACCGCGACTACTTCCGCGGGACCATCGCCGCCAGACGTGACCTGGGAGTAACCTACGCAGGCATGACCACGCCCGGTACGCACCCGAACATGAACCCAAACGTGTGGCAGGCCCTGCTGGATGTGGTGGAAGAAGGTGGGTTCGGGCGGGAGGCCGTCGCGGTGTTCGCCGTGGTAGAGCCAGAGCTCCCTCAGAGTGCGGCTCGTTTGATGGCCAGTCGTGGCCGGTACCGCGTGTTCGACCTTCCCTCCGCAACCCAGGACTTCCTGGCCCGCTGGGTGAACTCCCCCGAGTTGATCGAAGTGGACTACTACCTGACGCCGGAGGGCGAGGGCCGACTGGCGGACCTGATCCGCTCTGGGTCGCCCACCGCGGTGATGCACATGCACTGGCAGGGGGTCAACCCGCAACATGGGGTGGGGTGGCGCCCCTTCCAACAGGTGATCGAGCGGCTGAACTCCGTCTACTCAGACCGGATCCGCTGGCGTCGGCCTAGCGAGATCGTGGCCGATGCCGGCTAGCACGGCACTGTAGAGTCTGTTCCACTGGAGGCACAATCATGCGCGTCTACATCATGACCGACCTGGAAGGCGTCGCCGGAGTGCTCAACCATGGCGACTGGTGCTCTCCCTCCTCCCGCTACAACGATCTGGCTAAGGAGCTGCTCACGCGCGAGGTCAACGCCGCCATCGAAGGGCTTCTGTCTGGAGGTGCGACGGAGATCATGGTTGCGGACGGCCACGGGTCCGGGGGGATCAACCCGGTGCTGCTGGACCCGCGCGCCGAGTTGATGCGCGGCTGGCCCACCGAGTGGCCTCTGCTGCTGGACGAGACGTACGATGCGGTAGCCTTCGTGGGGCAGCACGCCAAGGCGGGCACGGAGTACGCTCATCTCGCGCACACTCAGAATATGAGGTATGTGGACCTGAGCATCAACGGCGTCTCCATTGGAGAGCTGGGCCAGTTCTCCATGTGCGCCAGCGAGCTGGGAGTACCGGTCATCTTCGCCTCGGGCGACCGGGCCCTGTGCGCGGAAGCGGCGGCGCTGCTGCCGGGAGTGGAGACAGTGGAGGTGAAACGGGGAACCACTCCTGGCCGCGGGGACGAGCTGGACGCGGAAAACTACTCCAAGCGCAACACCAGCGCCATCCACCTGCATCCGGAGCGAGCTAGAGCAGCCATCCGGGCCGGTGCTGAGCGGGCCGCCCGGCGCTTGGCCTCGGGCGAACGGTTCGGGATCATCGCTCTCGCTGCGCCCTTCGAGTTGGTGGTGCGGCTGCGGGCCAGAGGAGATGAGCCGCCCGCGATCGCTCGGAATCAGCACCCGTCGAGCGTGGCTGAGGTCATGAGCATGCCCTACGATCTACAGCCGATGTCCGCTCCCAACGGGAAGTGAGTGGACATCGGTTAGGGGTGAGTGGCGTGCAATCCATCTCCGCTGTGCACTATCCACTCCCCACTCACCACTACCCAAACCTTCCGGTGACGTAGTCCTCGGTGCGCTTGTCGGTGGGGCGGGTGAAGAGGCGGGCGCCCGGCCCGGTCTCGACCAGCTCGCCCATGAGGAGGAAGGCAGCATGATCGGCGATGCGGGCCGCCTGCTGTACGCTGTGGGGGACTATGACGATGGTGTAGTCCTGCTTCAGGGTGTGCAGCGATTCCTCCACTTTGGCGGTGCTGATGGGGTCCAGACCGGAGGTGGGCTCGTCCAGGAGGATGACCTCTGGTTCCAGGGCCAGCACTCGGGCCAGGGAGAGGCGCTGTTGCTGGCCGCCCGACAGGGCTAGAGCGGGGTCGTGGAGGCGATCCCCGACCTCATCCCAGAGGGCGGCCTGCCTGAGGGCCCTCTCGGCGATCTCCATCAGGCGCGAGCCCCGAACTCCGCTGAGGCGGGGGCCGTAGGTGACGTTATCCAGGATGCTCATAGGCAGGGGCAGAGGCACGGCGAAGACCATCCCCACCCGGCGACGCAGGGCGGTCACGTCGGTGCCGGGAGCGTAGATGTTCTGCCCATCCAGCAGGATCTCGCCCCGCATGTGGGTGTCTTCTACCATGTCGTTAAGCCGGTTGAGCAGCCGCAGCAGCGTCGTCTTGCCTCCGCCGGCGGGGCCAAACAGCGTGGTCACGGCATTGGGGGCAATGTCCAGGCTCACGTTGTTCAGAGCAACCTTGTCGCCGTAGCGATAGGTGAGGTCGCGTATGTGGAACTTGGGCGCAATAGCCATCAGCGACGGGCGCGGCGGTGCATGAGGTACATCAGAGAGCGGTTGATGACGACGTTGATGAAGAGGATGGACAGGAGCAGGACGGCGCCGGTTCCCCAGGCAGTAGCGTCCGAGATGCCCTCGCGGGCCAAGATGTAGAAGTGGACGGCCATGCTACGGGCGGGGGAGAAGATGCTGGTGGGGAGATGGAGGGCTGCCCCAGCGGTGAGGATCACGGCCGCCGTCTCCCCCACGGTGCGGCCCAGGCCAAGGACCACGCCGGTGACGATGCCGGGCAGGGCGCTGGGGAGGACCACGGTGGTGACCATCTGCCAGCGGGTGGCGCCCAGAGAGAGGCTCACCTCGCGGTAGGCGCGGGGCACGGTGAGGATGGCCTCCTCCGAAGTGCGCACGATGGTGGGTAGGATCATGATGGCCAAGGTCAGGGCGCCCGACAGCACGGACCAGCCGAAGCCCAGGTAGATAACGAAGAAGACGAAGCCGAAGAGGCCGAAGATGATGGAGGGTACGCCGGCCAGAGCTTCAGTGCCGAAACGGATGACGCGGGTGAGAGTGCCCTCGCGCGTGTATTCGGTCAGGTATATGGCGGTGGCCACGCCGACGGGCATGGCAATCAACACGGAGAGGAAGGAGAGGGCCACGGTGCTGACGATCATGGGGCCGATTCCGCCGGTCCGGCCCATGCTGGTGGGGGTCCCGGTGAGGAAGTCCCAGGATACCTGGGGCAGGCCCTGCCAGAGGACGTAGGCGATGATGAAGATGAGCACCGCCAAGGTCGCCAGGGCTGAAAGCCACACCACGCCGGCAGCCAGTGCGCCACTCCGGCGCGGGCCCAGGGCTCGGCGAGCGCGCGCCCTCAAAACCTGGGCGTAAGGCTGGGCGGAGCCGTGTGCCCGCCACTGCCTAAGCACGGATGGTTCTCCGGCGGAAGGTGGTCGCCACCAGATTGAGCAGCATGATAAGGAAGAAGAGCACGATGCCGGTGGCGAAGAGCGCCTGGCGGTGGGCACCGCTGGCGTAGGCCATCTCCAGGCCAATGTTGCTGGTCAGGGTGGTGGCGGCGTCCAGGGGAGAGGTGGGCAGCTGGAGCGAGTTGCCCACCACCATGATGACCGCCATGGTCTCGCCTACGGCGCGACCCATGCCCAGCACCACGCTGGCGACGATCCCTGAGCGGGCGGCAGGCAACACCACCCTCCACAGGGATTGCCAGTGAGTCGCGCCCAGCGCCAGCGCTCCATCGCGGTAGAGCTGAGGGACGGCGCGGATGGCGTCCTCGGAGATGGCGATGATGTTGGGCAGGATCATCACCCCCAGCACCAGAGCCCCGGCGAGCACGCTCAGGCCTGGGCCGCCCAGGTTCTCCCGTATTAGGGGGACCAGGATCTTCAGCCCGATGAAGCCGTAGATGACTGATGGTATACCTGCCAGAAGCTGAATGGCGGGACGCAGGAGCTCGGCCAGGATGGGAGGGGCGTAGTCGGTGGTGAAGATAGCCACAGCAAGGCCAAGAGGGACTCCCACCAGGAGCGCCCCCCCTGTGACCCAGAGGGAGCCCAGGATCATGGCCAAAATGCCGAACTGACCGCGGGTTGGGGCCCACACCCGATCGGTAAGGAAGCGAACCAGGCCGAACTCGACCAGCACGGGCAGGCCCTCGCGAAGAATGAAGACGGTGATGACCGTGAGCGACAGCACGGCCGTGAGAGCGAAGGCGAGGAGGAGGTACTGCACCAGCTTCTCTTTCAGCAAAGCCTACTCCTCCACCGGTATGAGCCCCTCTCCGCTCAGGATGCCCTGGGCGGGAGGGGACAGGCAGTAGTCAACGAACTTGCGGGCCGGTGGGCTCAGCTCGCCTCGCCAAACGAACAGAAAGGGCCGCACAAGCGCGTACTCGCCCTCGATGGCGGCACGCGTGGTCGGCTGAACGCCATCGAGAGCGACGGGCTTGACGAAAGTGCCCACGATTCCCAGGGACATGTATCCGATGGCGGCTGGGTCACTGTTCACGATGACGCGGACTGCTCCGTTCGAGTCTTGCCGAAGGGCTCGGTCGCTGATGCGAGAGTCCTGCATGAGGAGCTCCTCGAAGGCACCACGGGTCCCAGAACCTTCCTCGCGGGTGATGAGGGTGATGGGCCGCTCCGGGCCGCCCAATTGGCTCCAGGTGGTGATCTCACCGCTGAATATCTGCCGTACCTGCTCCGAGGTTAGGGAGGAGATGGGGTTGTCCTGATGCACCACCACAGCGATAGCGTCGTAGGCGATAGGCTGGTAAGAGAGGCCCTCTGCCAACTCGGCCTCTCTAAGGGCCCGTGAGGACATGCCGATTTCAGCGGTGCCGGAGAGAGCGGCTTCGATGCCGGCGGTGGAACCGCCTCCTTGGATGTTGATGACGGGCTCGCTGGGATGCTCGCGGGCGTACTCCTCGGCCAGTAGCTCGGCGAACGGCTGCACTGAGGTGGAGCCGGCCAGGACGATACCGCCGGCGGTGCCCCCAGAGGAGGGCACGCAGGCGCCCAGCGACGTTGCCAGTGCACACCACAGGAAGGCCAGGATGACTAGCCTCCTGGCAGGCCGTAGATGCAAACCTGTCTGCCTCCGTAGACTGCGTCGCCGGTGGGGTGAAGCCGCCGTTCATTATAGCCGACCTGCACCGGCAAGCAATCCTTAGTGAAGCTAAGATCAGGACGGTTCCGGCGATCAGCCCAGCCGGCCGGTGACGTAGTCGTTGGTGCGCTGGGACTGGGGATTAGTGAAGACGCGCGAGGTGGGGCCGTACTCCACCATCTCTCCCAGCCATATGAGGGCGGTCCAATCGGAGACACGGGCGGCCTGCTGCATGTTGTGGGTCACGATGACGATGGTGTACTCGCTCTTGAGCCGCCCCATGACCTCCTCTAGCTTCAAGGTGGCGATAGGATCGAGGGCAGAGGCGGGCTCGTCCATCAGGATGACTTCCGGATGAGTGGCGAGCACCCGGGCCAGACAAAGACGCTGCTGCTGCCCTGGGGAGAGGGCAAGGGCGGAGCCATGGAGGTTGTCCTTCAGTTCGTCCCAGAGGAAGGCATCCTCCAGACAGCTCTGCACGATCTCATCCAGGTCAGCCTCGAGGTCCAGCCCGAGGACACGAGGGCCAAAGGCGACGTTGTCGTATACCGATTGGGGGAACGGATTGGGCCGCTGAAAGACCATACCCACGCGTTTGCGTAGCTGAACTACGTCCACGCCGGGAGCATAGATGTCCTCGCCATCCAGCAGGACATGGCCTTCGACCCGAGCACCCGGGATGGTGTCGTTCATGCGGTTAAGGCAGCGGAGCAGGGTGGATTTGCCACACCCGGAGGGCCCGATGAGGGCGGTGATCTCGTGCTCGCGCACGGGCATGGTGATGTCTCTCAGCACCATCTGGGAGCCGTAGTAGAAGTGCAGGTGCTCGATACGGATCTTGTCTCGGCGTTCCACTGACCCCCCAACCGGGTGATTGTACCAGAGGTGGGGTGGGGCCACCAAAGTAAGACTAAGGATCGGGCGGACGAGTGTGATCATCCGGCAGTCGCACGCAGGGGTCTCCTCACCGGCTTTCGCGGCAGGCTCTTCGGCCGGCTACCAGGGCAAAGCGCCACCATCCTGGGGGGTTCCAGCCTCCTCCTGAGGAAGGTGCCCCAGGCGCGGCAGGGACCTAGGGGGAACGGCGCGCGTGGGAGCTGGCAGTCCTCGAAGGAAGGTGTTCCTGCGGTGCAGTCGGGGCTGGCTCGCCTTGCGGACGCTCGGGGCGACAGCAAGGGAGCCTGAGGCCAATTCGGGAGCGAGGCAGCATTGCATCTCGGGGGCCGCCACGGGTGACAACCAAGGAGGCTGTTGGCGGCGGGTCGGTGGAGGGGGGCACCGCACGGATGGGACGGGCGGGAGGGCACCGACGGTCCACGTCATCTGGCCGACGCGCAGGGCGGCGTCCAGTGGTTGCGGGCCCCGGCCGGGCTCTGTCTTCGGCCGTGGGTCCGGGCTTAAGCTGAAGGGTCGTGGGCCTGAGGATGCAGAAGCCGGCTGAGCTCTATGGCCGGGCGGCCCAGGCGGGGCACCACCAGAATCAGCCGGCCCTCAAGCTGGGAGGCCTCCACAGGCGGATCGAGTGCTTCGTTGTTGTCTCCCCGGGTGAGAAAGACGGGATGGCCGGAGGAGGCCCGGACTTCCACCACCCGGTGCAGCACCCACGAAGAGCCCAGGCGGAAGCGGATGACGTCGCCCACCTGTACCTGCTCTGGGCGGATGGCCTGGGTGATGGCTATGTCTCCGGGATGGATAGTGGGGCTCATGCTCGATCCACTGATGAGGGAGGGGCGGAAGCCCAGGAGACCGGTGTTGAACCACAGGAGGAAGAGAGCCACCAGGGCGATGGTGAGCCAGCCGCCGGACAGGGAGAGTGCCCGAGGGGCGAGGGGGCTGGACCGCTGGCGGCGGGGCGAATGGGCCCCCGCCGCGGCGAGCAGCGCCAGGAGAGGAGCGATGGTGCCGACGAACGCGGTTACCGGCCAGGCGGGATTGGGGAGGAGGGGGGAAGCCCACTCGAAGGCGGCCAGAATGGCGCGGTAGGCCAGGGCGGGCACCGGGCCTGCCGAGCAGGCCAGATAGGTTGCCAACAGGCTCTCCGAGGCGGCGGGCAGGAGCACGCGACCGGTCAGGCGAAAGGCGGAGCCGGGTTCGATCAGGCCGGCCCGGAATCCCGGCGGCAGGGAGGCCAACCAGAGGACCAGCCAGACGGAAGCGAGGCAGAGTAGACGCGCGTCGCGCGGCGTGCGTGGCCCGGCAGCAGGGCTTGCCAGTAAGCGCCACCGGGTCAGTTCCAGGGCCAGAAGGTGCGAGCCTAGGTAGGTGAAGTTGAGCGCCAGGGCGGGCAGGCTTTGGGCATAGGGAGAAGGGCCAAAGCCGAAGAGGAGGCCCGAGAGCAGCAAGAGCGAGACTTGGAAGGCTCCCCCGAGAAGGGCGAGAAGGAGATGCCGGGGATCGGTTCGAGGGAGGGGTGGACCGGCCAGGGCGGCGGCGGCCGCCAGCCCTAGCCAGAGCACGGGCTGGAACACGTACAGGCTGAACTCAGGTGGAAGCAGGGTGAGCGCCCGCCACTGAATGAGGGCGAACACGATCCCAAGGCCGGAAACCAGTATGAGTCGGTCCGTGGCCAGTGAGGAGGTCGTGCCGCGGGCAGATCCTGGTTGAGGGAGCGGGGCGGCGGTCACATCAGCGGCCTAGATAGCGGGTAACACGCCGGGGGCATGGGGTTCAGCCCCGGCCGTTCATCATGGGTCACTCAGCACCTATCACGTGTCACTTGTCACGTATCATTTAGTACGTCTTGTTCCACTGGTAGGCGGTGAACCGTCCTTCGAAGGAGTAGGCGGTGCTTTCGGTGGCGGAGGAGCCGACGGCAATGTAGACGCGGCAAGTGGGGTAGGCGTCCTCGCCGGTGGATCGCTGGCCCGGCCGGAGGAGGAGGTCCTCGGTCCAGCAGTCCACCAGGCTCACGGACACATCCTCGCCGGGGTGCTGGACGTTGGCGGTGGCGGGAGGCTGCACCTTGATGGGAATGGAACCGGCATTGGCCACGCCCAGTTCTACGTAGCACCGGTAGCCGGGATAGGCGTTGATGATCTCCATGTGAAGACGGTCTGGCCCGTTGTCGCCCGGGTTACCGCGCAGGGGGCCGGCCCCCAGGGTGGCGCGACAGAGAGCCACGTCACGGCTCTCCGCCTCCAGGTCGTCATTGACGCCGTTGTTGACGTACCGGCCCTCATCTACCTCGCCCAGGATGACCACTGCCTCGACCTCGCCCGTGTTGACGGTCCCGCTGACCTCGAGGGTGTCTGTCCACAGCGCGTAGGCCACGCCCATCAAGGCCAGGGCGACCACGATTACCAGGCCTAGTATGCCTGCGGGAAGGAACCTGCTGCCTGCCACCCCACGCTCCCTAACACGATGTAAGCCCGCGCCCATGGTCGGTCGCCGCTCTAGCGCCGGCGCCCGCCCCGCAGAGCCCCGCACGGCGGCCCTCGCGGGGCGGGCAGACGGACCGACGATGTGCAGCGATGTGGTCGGTGACGGAGGAGCGACGCGAGCAGGACGCACCTGGATGGGCCTGGTAGGGAGACGCCGTCGCAGGCGGATGCTAGGGAAGGTGACGACCGCCCGTCAACCACCGCTTGGTGCCCGACGGGCGGGGCCTGACAGCGAGCGGCTCCCTCCCCGCCCCCTACGCTCCGATTCGTGACGCGATTCTGTTGGTCCGGTCCGTCTTGCGGGGCCTCGGTGGACGTTCGGTACTGGCGAATGCGACTTCGGCGATGGACCGAATCGGAGAGCGACGGGGGTGCAGAGTCCACCGAGGTCCGCACTCGTACCAGATGCGAGTTCGGTGCCAGAACTACCGGAGACCCTGTGAGCCGAGGGACTCCCGCCCGCCCGGCGCTCACCAGTCCAGGTGCCGAATGGAGGACGTGGGGCTGTCGGTGCGGCAGACGATGCCGCCGGCGTAAGGCTGGAGGCGGCAAGACTGGCCGCCCAGGCTGACGATCTGCTCAGGACCGAGGGGCGCTCCCAGGTGGTGAGCGCGCGCGTACCGGGCCAGGTCTCCATGCATGACGCCGGGCTGCCCGAGGGCGGCCCAGGCCAGAGCGCGCCACCCAGCCTCCGGGTCCGAGGGGAGGGGGGAGTAATAGTGGGCCAGAATGTCGCTCGCCTTAAGGCCCCTCTCGGCCAGGGCTCGAGCCCCGTGCTGGCAGAGGCCCAGCCCGTGCCCCTGTCGCGGGCCTGGGGCCGGACAGGGGACGCCACGGAGGTAGGGGAGGGGGCCATCGTCGGTGTGGCCGCCGCAATTGGCGCTGTACATGGTACACATGGGCTCCCCTTCCCAGAGCAGGACCAGACCGGTGGTGGCTCGGACGGCTTCGTCGGAGCGGGGGTGGCGCCGGGCGGGGTTCCAGACCTGGCAGTGCGGTCCACTACAGAGGTGGGCTTCGGGATGGCGCGGGTGCAGGACGCTGTGGAGGGCGTAGGTGCGGGCGGCGATGGCCTGGGCCATGAGGGCCTCGAGGGGCCAGGAGGCCGGCATCTCGGCGGGCACTACGCCGCAGAGGTACTCCTCCAGCTCGAGTTCGCGCACGGCGGCGCCTTCGAGGATGAGGACGGGGTCGGCGGTAGAGCGATGATGCAGCATGGCAACCCCCTGTGTCAGTTCGCGATGTCTCTTCCGAGTGTAAAGGCAGGAGTGGCGGCGGGTCATGCGGCGGCAAAGCGGAAGCCGGTGTCGGGTTTGGAGGTTGTGGAGGGGGAGACGCGGAGACGGGGAGACGCGGAGAGGAGGAGAGGGGGAGACGGGGAGACGCGGAGAGGGGGAGAGGGGGAGACGGGGAGACACGGAGAGGGCGAGACAGGGTGAGGGAGAGAGGGGGTGAGGGAGAGACAAGGAGACAGGAAGAAGCTGATGAGCCCCACGTCTCCCCATCTCCCCCTCTCCCCATCTCCGTGTCTCCCCGTCTTTGTGAGAAAGCGGACAGGTGAATCCGTTTTGGCGGGGCGGCGGGAGGGGGCGGATTGGGTGCTAGGATTAGAACAAATGTTCTAATGACGGCGGAGGAGCGATGGAGAGGCGGGCTTGCCGGGCAAAGACCCGGGAAGGTAGGCGGTGTCGCAATCCGGCTCTGCCCGGCTCCCCCTATTGTGCCGTTCACGCCCAGGGAGCTCGGCGGCCGACCATTCTGGATGGGGTGCTGCCGGAGGAGGAGATAGAGCGCCTGGAAGGGTTGATGACCGACCCGAGGGTAGACGACGCCATGATGGTGTTAGCCTACGCCCTGCGCCAGGCAGTGGCGGAGGGAGCGGACGCCAAGGAGGTGATACGGGCGTGCGACTCCTACGTCAAGGCGCTGATGGCCCGGCACAAGATCTCGGGCCAGGCGGCGGAATCGCTGGAGCAGGCCATCGAGGCGGCGCTGGACGCGATAGCGGTGGAGTTGGGGATAGAGTTGTGAGGGGGTGGGCATGGGCCTGGAGAGGAAGGTAGCGCGGCTGATTTCGGCCCGGCCGGCGGCGGCCTCAGTGGCCAACGACCGGCCGGCCTGCGCCTTCGGCTACGTGGTGGACGAGCGGCTGGACGCAATCAGGAACGAGTTGGCGGAGCTGCGCACCATGACCCGCTGGCTGTTCTTCCTGGTGTTCTCGACCTTCGTGAGCGTGATCGTGCAGGGGTTGTGGTAGAGGGAACGCTGATCAGCGCTGATGCTGCGCTGATTTACGCTGATCCTTTACTTGTTCTCTTTCGATTAGCGGGAATCTGCGTCTCATCAGCGGCATCAGCGTTCCATTCAGCTATGTCTTCAAGAAGGTATTCATCTAGGCCGTCTGACAGGGTAACTTCCCAGGCTCGACGTTCCTTTAGCAGAGCCTCGTAGGCTTGCCGGTTCTCCCTCAGGGCGGCGTAGGCAGCGTTGGTTTGGGCCAGTACAGCGTAGGCACTTTCACTGATGTGCTTGGTGGTAGTCACTGGCTCGCTCCTTAACCCACTGCCCTGTAGATGATACGGGAGTCGGAGGTGCTGGCAAGCCTGATAGGAATGGAACGCTGATAACGCTGATCAGCGTTCCATCGTGGGGGCAGGGTTGGAGAGGCGGTTGGAGCGGGGGGTACGGCAGCTGTTGGGGGACCCGGCGCTGTTCTCCCGCTACGTGATCGGGCGGGAGTTGCGGCCCTATCAGTTGGAGGTTGTGCGGGCGGTATTGCGGTCGGTCTGGGAGAAGCGGGGGCTGACCTTCACGGTGATGCTGGCCCGCCAGATGGGCAAGAACGAGCTCTCGGCGCACCTGGAGTGCTACCTGCTGAATCTGTTCTGCCGCCGGGGTGGGACGCTGATCAAGGCGGCGCCCACCTTTCGGCCGCAGGCGGTGGCTCTCGCGCCTGCGGCTGCGGGAGGTGCTGGATAACTCCTGGAACCGGCGGGCCTACCGGCTGCGGGGTGGCTACACCTTCGAGCTGGGTCGAGCGCGGCTGATGCTGCTCTCGGGGGCGCCGGAGGCCAATGTAGTGGGGGCCACGGCCAACGTGCTGCTGGAGATAGACGAAGCCCAGGACTTCTCCCCGGAAAAGTACGACCGGGACTTCCGCCCCATGGGCGCTACGGCCAACGTGACCACGGTCCTCTACGGCACGGCCTGGACCCAAGACGGACTGCTGGAGCGGGAGAAGCGACGCAACCTGGAACTGGAGCGACAGGACGGCATCCGCCGTCACTTCCAGTACGACTGGCGGGAGCTGGCGGCCATCTCCCAGGAGTACGGGGCCTACGTGAAGGGGGAGAGGGAGCGCCTGGGGGCGCAGCACCCGCTGTTTCGCACCCAGTACGAGCTGGAGGTGCTGCACGACGAGGGGAAGCTGCTCTCGGCGGAGCAGCGGGTCCAGTTGCAGGGGAAGCACGAACGGCAGGTGAGGCCGGTGCTGGGCGAGCGGTACGTGGCCGGGGTGGATTTGGCCGGGGCAGCGTTGGTTTCGAGCGCGGAGACCGCACCCCTACGTGATGCGGGGAGGCGGCGGCAGGAGCCGGGGCGGGACAGCACGGTGGTGACTATTGCGAGGTTACAGGTTACAGGGGACAGAGAACAGGGGTTCCCCTCTGACCTACTCCCTATACCCTGTAACCCATTCCCTATAACCTGCCTCGAGGTAGTGCAGCACTACTGGTGGACGGGGCGGCCGCAGGTGGAGGTCTACGCTCAACTGCTGGACCTGCTGCGCACCTGGGACGTGCGCCGGGTGGCGGTGGACGCCACGGGGATGGGCGCCGGCATGTCAGACTTTCTGGAGACGGCCCTGGGGGAGCGGGTGGAGAAGGTGGTCTTCACCCAGGGGAGCAAGAGCCGGCTGGGCTATGACTTGCTGGCGGCTATCAACCGGGGTGGGCTGAAGGTCTACCGGGCCGACGGCTCGCCGGAGCACGCCGAGTTCTGGCGACAGATGGGAGCAGCCCGGGCCGACCTGCGGGCCAACCGGACGCTAAACTTCTACGTGCCCGAGGCGGAGGGCCACGACGACTTCGTGATGTCGCTGGCGCTGTGCCTGCGGGCGGCGGGAGAGACGAGCGTGGCCCCGGCGGGGACGGTCCTGGCGGCGGGGGACGTGTTGGACGAGGAGTGGGGGTGACGGGGAGACGCGGAGAGGGGGAGACGGGGTGACGGGGAGACACGGAGACACGGAGACACGGGGCTCATTGGCTTCCTCTTGTCTCCCCCTCTCCCCCTCTCCCCCTCTCCGCGTCTCCGTGTCTATCTGGAGGTTCACGTGGAGTGGTTGGAGGGGTTCTTCGCCGATGGGCGGGTGAGCACGATTTTGGGGTTGATTCTGCTGGACGTGGCGTTGGCGGTAGCGGTGGCGGTGCGGCGGGGGGAGTTCGAGGCCCGGAGGCTGGCGGACTTCTTCCGCACCATGGTGGTGCCCTACCTGATTGGCTACATGGGGGTGTATGGGGCGGCCTACTTCCTGGACGAGCGCTACCTGGGCCCCTTCGCCGAGGCGCTGGGAAGCGGGTTCGCCTGGGCGGCCTGGCTGGCGCTGGTGGCCAACCTGGCGGCGGACATCCTGGAGCACGCTCGGGCACTGGGATATGGGGACATCTAACCGCAGAGATGGCAGAGACCGCTGAGAAGACGCAGAGAAAGGAAGAGACTAGAGAGAGGAAAGGTATTGAGTTGTGGGGGCAGGCCGGAACAGAGGTGTCCATTGGCTCACGGCCTGTATCTTTCTTCCTTGTTCCTTTCTTATTTTCCTGTTTTTCTCTGCGATCTCGGCGGTCTCGGCGGTGAATTCCGGAGAAGCAACGATGCGGCAGTGGTTGGCGGAGAGGTTGTTCGGCGCGTACATCGAGCAGCGGGTGAGCCAGGCGGTGAAGGAGGTGGACGAGCGCTGGTGGCAGCAGGTGGGCCTGCGGCCGGAGGACCGCCCCTGGTACCAAACGCGGGGCGACCTGGCGGAGGCGCTGGAGGCCTGGCGCACCAACCCGCTGGCGCGGCGGATCGTGTCGCTGACCACGGATTACGTGGTGGGCGAGGGAATCAGATTGAGGTGTGATGACGAGGGAGCGCAGGAGTTTCTGGACCGGTTCTGGGCCCATCCGCAGAACCGGATGGCCATGCGGCTGGGCTCCCTGTGCGATGAGCTGACTCGGTCGGGGGAGCTATTCCTCCTGCTCTCCCGCAACCCGGCGGACGGGATGAGCTACGTGCGCTCGATCCCGGCGGTGCACGTCACCCAGGTGGTGACGGACGAGGAGGACGGGGAGCGGGAGCTGTGGTATCGGCAGGATGGGCTTTCCTTGGCGGGCGAACACAAGGTTCGCCCCTACGGGGTGAGGGTGGGTCAGGGGAGGTTGTGGCCGTCGCCGGCGGGAGCGCCGGAGGCGGACCAGGTGATGGTGCACTACGCGGTGAACCGGCCGGTGGGCTGCACCCGGGGTGAGGGGGACCTGGTGCCCATTCTGCCCTGGCTGCGGCGATATCGGGACTGGCTGGAGGACCGGGTGCGGGTGAACCGGTTCCGCAATGCTTTCTTGTGGAAGGTGACGCTGCAGGGGGCGAGCCAGAGCGAGCTGCGGCGGCGGAGGTCGGAGTTGATGCGGCCGCCTCCCCCGGGGTCGGTGATCGTCACCAACGAGGGGGAGCGGTGGGAGACGGTGAACCCGCAGGTGCAGGCGCAGGAGGCGGAGAGCGACGGCAAGGCTCTCCGCCTCATCGTGGCCGCGGGGGCAGGGGTGCCGCTGCACTTCCTCTCTGAGGGAGAGAGCGCTACCCGGGCCACGGCGGCGGAGATGGGCGACCCCACCTTCCGGCATTACCGTCAGCGGCAGCAGTTCTTCTGCCAGATGCTGGAGGACCTGGGACGGACGGTGCTGGAGCGGGCGGCGCTGGTGGGCAAGGGGCCGCTGGCAGGCAGAGGGCCGGACGGCCCGCCAGTGCGGATCGTGGCGGAGGCGGGAGATATCACTCGGGAGGATAACCTGCGGCTGGCCCAGGCGGCGCGGGAGATCTCCCAGGCACTGGCGGTGATGGCGGAGCACGGCTGGGTGGACGAGGAGTCGGCCCGGCGGTGGGCATACCGGTTCGCAGGGGAGAGGGATTAGCCACAGAGGCACGGAGACGCAGAGGGTGCAGATGAGCAGGCTGTATAAGCCGGCAAGGGCGATAGAGGTGGAGACCGATGGGGAAGGATACCCGGTGGCTTTGCGCTGGAGGGGGGCTACCTACCGGGGAGAGGGGCGCAACCATTGGCGGGTACACACGGAGTGGTGGGACCGGGAAGTCTGGCGGGACTACTACCTGTGGGAGAGCGGGAGTCTGCTCTGCGAGGTGTATCGCGACCGGCTGAGCGGCGAGTGGTACATGCACCGGGTGTACGACTGAGGCAGGGGACAGGTCATAGGGAATAGGGGATAGGTTATAGGGATGTGCATCCAGCGACCCTGCCCTATTCCCTATAACCTGTAACCTATTCCCTTCTCTGTGTCTCCGTGGCTCTGTGGCCTTACTGGTTGGAGGAAAGATGGTGGTAATGGAGTTGCAGGAGCAGGCGGTGGCGGTGCGGACGTCTCTGGGAGCAGTGCTGCCGGACCAGGTGCGGCCGCGCACGTTCGAGGTGATATGCATACGGGCGGGGGCGGCTAACGGGCTGGTGTACGCGGCCTCGGTGTTGCGCCGGTCGGTGGAGGAGGGGTTGTGGGAGGGTGTGACCGTCTTCGCCAACCACGCCGGCCCTCTGGACCACGGTCGTCCCGGAGGGCGGGCCATCGAGGACGTAGTGGGAGTGTTGACGGACGTGCGCTGGACGGGGCAGGCGGTCATTGGCCGTCTGGCCTGTCACGGGCCCAAGGCGGACCTGGTGATCCGGCTGGCGGAGGAGGTGCTGGCAGCTCAGGAGCAGGGCGAGATGGGGCCCAACATCGGCCTCTCGGCCGACCTGTACGTGGAGCGGCGCCCGGGGGCCCGAGAGGTAGCTCGCATCGTCAAGGTGAACAGCCTGGACGTAGTGTACAACCCGGCGGCAGGCGGGGCCTTCCTGCGCGCGCTGAATGCCGGGCGAGGAGGATTGATGGAAGAGGTCGTGGCGGAAGTGACGACGGAAGAGGACCTGGAAGAGGAAGGGACACAGGTGGGCCTGGCGTTGGAGAAGTCGCGGGAAGTGCTGGCGGTCCAGTGCTCCTACCTGCTGGAGACAGCGCTGCGAGGGTCGGACCTACCGCAGCCGATGAAAGATGAGGTGCGAGCTCAGTTCGCCGGGCGGGTCTTCCGGCCGGAGGAGCTGCAGCGCAGCTTGCAGGCCAAGCAGGAGACCTGGGCCAGGCTGGTGGAGGGGCAGGTAGTGCGCGGCGTGGGCGGTCGTCTCTCCATGCGGGATGAGATGGACCGGGTGCGGCTGGCGGCGCAGAGGCTGTTCGGGTTACCGGTGCCGGAGGATGCCACGTCCATACCGCGGCTGTCGGGCATACGGGAGCTGTACCTGTTGCTGACGGGGGACGAAGGATTCCACGGGAGGGCTTACCCCGAGCGGGCTCAACTGGCCAACGTCAGCACCAGCACCATGACTGAGGTCACGGCGGATGTACTCAACAAGGTGATGTTGCAGGCCTACAACCGGCGCGAGCGCTGGTGGGAGCCCATCGTGGCCAACCGGGACCTGGAGCGCTTTCAGGACATGAAGATGATCCGGGTGCAGGGGTTCTCTTCGCTCTCCACGGTGGCGGAGGGCAATGCCTACACCGAGAAGACCTGGGGTGACTTGCAGGAGACGGCGGAGATCGTCAAGAAGGGCAACTACGTCGGCGTCACCCTGGAGATGATCATGGCGGACGACGTGGAGGCCGTACGGGCCATCCCCCAGCTTCTGGGTTCGGCTGCGTGGAACACGGTGTCGGACGCGGTGGCGGCGGTGTTCACCGCCAATGGGGGTGTGGGGCCGCTGATGGCAGATGGAGAGCCGCTGTTCGACGCCACCCGCGCCAACTTGGGAGCGGAGGCGCTAGACTTCGCCAGTTTCGACGCTGGCCAGGTAGCGGTGATGTCGCAGACGGAACCGGGCAGCTCGCGCAAGCTAGGAGTCCCGGCGCGGTACCTGCTAGTACCGGTGCAGTTGCGCTCGACGGGCATGGTGATCCGCAACAGCGTCAACAAGCCGGGAGTGGGGGATAACGACGTCAACCCCTGGTACGATGATTTCGAGGTGATCGTGGTGCCGGCCTGGTCGGACCCGAACGACTGGGCGTTAGCCACGGACCCGAGCGTGGCCGAGCACGTGGTTCTGGGATGGTTGCAGGGCCGCCGCGAGCCGGAGATCTTCGCCGCGGCGGACGACATGGTGGGTTCGATGTTCACCAACGATGAGTTGCGGGTGAAGGTGCGCTTCTTCATCTGCTGCGGTGTGGCCGACTATCGAGGGCTGTACAAGGCGAACGTGACGTAGGAGTAGATAGTGGAGGGTAGGTAGTGCATGGCGGCGGCTGGTGGGAGGCTCATTCCCTGCTGGCCACAAGCCTCCATGCACTATCCACCGTCCAGGACTTCGCGGATGGCCTGGGTGAGGGTGGCGGCAGTGTAGGGCTTGGGGAGGATCTTGTACCCGTTGTCCTCGATGCCGCGGGCGGCCATGGTCTCGTTGGGGTAGCCGGAGGTGAGCAGCACCTTCAGTGAGGGGATGCGCTTCTTGATGATCTGAGCCAGTTCCAGCCCGTTCATCTCCGGCATTACGACGTCGCTGAAGAGAAGCACCGGGGGTTGGGGGAGCGTCTCCAGGATTGCCAGCGCCTCCTTGGGGCTGCTGGCGATGACGGTTCGGTAGCCCTGCCTATGGAGCAATCGCTCGGTCAAGCTCCGTACCACCTCGTCGTCTTCCACCACCAGGATGATCTCGTCTCCCGATGCCACATCTTCCTGCTGATCCTGCGGTGGGGATGCAGCTGTAAGTTCGTCGGTTAGGGGCAGGGCTACGTAGAAAGCGGAGCCCTGGTCGGGAAAGGTCTCGAGCCAGATGTGCCCCTGGTGGTCTCTGGTGATGCGTTGGACTATGGCCAGGCCCAGCCCGGTGCCGTGATCTCGTTTGGTAGTGAAGAAGGGCTCGAAGGCTCGCGCCTGAACCTCGGGTGGCATCCCTTTGCCGGTGTCGTGGACACTGATGAGCAGGTAACGCGGGTTGCCGGGAGAGGGCTTCAGGTCGGGGACGTGCTGGGCGCCACAATGCGCGCCATTCGGAGACCGACTGAAAGTTGCCGGGAGAGGGCTTCAGGTCGGGGACGTGCTGGAGCAGATCGCTCTCGCCGATCGTGGTTGTCCTGATAGCCAGGGTGCCTCCGCCGGGCATGGCATCGCGAGCGTTGAGGGCCAAGTTCAGGAGGATCTGCTCGATCTGCACTCGGTCTGCCAGCACTGTGGCGGTCTCGGCGTTGAGGTCCAGGTTCACGGTTATGTCCTCGCCGACCAGGCGATGGAGCAGGCTGTTGAAGGTGGCGATGAGCTCGTTGCAGTCCAGGTAGTGTTTCTCCGGCTCTCTGCTGCGGCTGAGGAAGAGCAACTGGCGGGTGATGAGGGACGCCTTCTCGGCGGCCGTCCGCACTTCGGACAGGTCGTCGTGCAGCGGCTCTCCGGCCGGCACCTGAGCCAGGGCCAGGTCCACCCCTGCCAATATGGAGGTGAGAATGTTATTGAAGTCGTGGGCTATGCCCCCGGCCAGCTGGCCAACCGCTTCCAGCTTCTGGGCCTGCCGTAAGGCTTCTTCCAGTTGGCGCCTTTCGGTCATGTCGAACCCGAGGCCGACCAGCCCGATGACGTCGCCGGTGGGGTTGTGCAGGGGCACCTTGATCATGCGGACCTGCAGACGCCGCCCCCCGATCTCAGTCTGTTGCTCGACTTCCACCGATTCTCCGGCGGAGAGGACCAGGTCGTCCTGTCGCTTCAGCTCTTCGGCGAAACCGGGGGAGAAGAAGTCGCTACAGGTCTTGCCCACCAGGGCCGACTCGGACACGCCCAGTAGCTTGGCCATCTGGCGGTTGGCGGTGACGTAGCGTCCCTCGGCGTCTTTGAAGAACACGCAGGCAGGCAGGTGATCGAGGATGAGCTGCAGTTCGTCGGCGCGCTGTCTCTCGTTGCGCTCGGCGGCCAGGCGTTGCTCCAGCGCCTCGGTGAAGGTGTCGGTGACAAGCTGGACTTCGCGATAGCGGGGAGCGGGTGGGTCCCAGCGGCCGGTGTGTATGAACTGAGAAACGGCGTCAGACAGGCTAAGGAAGGGGCGCACGGCTAGCCTGTAAGTAGTGGCGAGACTGCCGGCCACGGCCAGCAGGATGAAGGCCACGCTGAGCACGGTGCCTACGCGCCAGCGGGAGAGCTCGGTCTCCGCCATGGGCATGTAGACGTCATACTTCAGGGCGGCTCCGGGAGGTCCGATGTAGCGGTGGAGGGGAAGGAAGCTGGATTCGACCGACTTCTGGGCCCCCGCCTCAGCGTAGTTGAGCCGCAGGGCCAGGTTGGTGCTGGCGGGGGGCGAGTGAAGGGCCACGTTGTAGACGCCGGTGGCGCGACCCAGGTAGGCCAGGTCCTCGGGACTGATCTGGCGGGCGAAGACCAGGAAGCCGGCGTAGTGGCCGAGGCGTTCCTTGTCCCCACTGGAGACTATGCGGGAGGCGGCCAGCCAGTAGAGAGCGTTCTCCTCCGGCCGGTAGAGCATGACTTCGTCCGCGGGTCGCTCGAGCAGACTCCGGGTCAAGTGCTGGAGCGCGGAATTGACGATCTCCTCGGGCCAAGTCTCCAGGACACCGGTACGGTGTACCTGGTGGCCCTCCCGGGTCAGGACGGCGACTCCGCTCACGTCCCTGTTCCTCACCAGCCAATCCAGGTTGTGAACTGCCCAGTCCTGGTCCGGGTGGCGCACGAAGGTCACGGTCTCGTCCCAGACGGCGTACTGCTTCACCTGGTGAGCCAGGCTCTGACGCAGGTGGCCGTCGAGGACGGCTTCAAGGGCGGCATCTTTCTGCTGGGCCCAGATGCGTGTCATGTAGTTGAGAGTGCTGGTAGTGGCGAGGTAGAAGGCGATCACCGCTGCTGCCGCCGCGACGAAGAAGGCGGCACCGGTCAGGATGACGCGGTGGTGAGCGAACGGCTTCTTTGCCCCTGGTGTAGCCATGCCATTGTCCGTCTGGTGCGGGTCTGCGCACCGGCGCAGTAACAGATGCTGTCCGGGCCGTCGGTCCGGGCCCAGCCCCCCTCCGAAAAGACTCGGCCCAGGAGGAACGGTTCTTTATAGGAAAATGGTACCGAGGTACTAGGCGATACGAAGGGGAGAGGTGGTACCGGTGGGTGGAGGAAGGCGCCTTGGGGAGGTGAAGGTGGTCGAGGCGGACAAAGGGCCAAAGTGGGGAATGGTGCGGGCGGTGGTGCGCGGGTTCGACGGCCAGACTCACACGGCCACGGTGCAGCCGGTGGGTTCGATCTCGACCTACCTCCAGGCAGTGCCGGTGAGCCTGGAGGTGACGGCGCTGGAGGTGGGCGACCGGGTGTTGGTGATGATGCTGGACGAACACAACGCCGGGGATGCGGTGGTGGTGTGTAGGTACTGAGGAGACGCGGAGAGGGGGAGAGGGGGAGAGGGGGAGCCAACCTGTCTCCGTGTCTCCCTGTCTCCCCATCTCCGCGTCTCCCCCTCTCCCCCCTCGGGGTCACACGGGAGGTTGCGTTGGCTGACGACATAGGTGGCTATCGGGCGGCGTTGATGGATTTGCTGAAGGACCGGGCTGGGTCATCGTGGACGGAGGAGGAGTTGGATGCGGCCCTGAGCCTAGCGCTGGCGGACGTATCGCAGCGGCTGCCGCTGAGCTTGAGCGGTGACGTCACTCTTGACCTGGGCGGGCGGGAGGTGCCCCTGGCTTCTCTGGCGGGGCTGTTGTGGGTAGAGGAGGTGTGGTGGCCCTACGAGGGAGGATCGTATCCGCCCAATGTGGTGCCTTTCGAGGTTAGGGATGGGGTGGCCCATCTGTATACGGTGGTGGAGCCGGCGCCGGGCGACATGGTGCACGTGCTCTACGCCGGGGAGCATACCATCTCTGGGCTGGAGGGGGCGTCGGAGACGACGGTGCCCCGGGAGTGGCTCAGCCTGCTGGTGACGGGGGCGGCGGGGTACGCGGCTCTGGCCAAGGCGGCCTCCATGGCGCGGGAGTACTCCTGGCCCTCGGGCGCGGCTCGGATGATGAGCGACTGGGGGCAGTCCATGTTGGCCCTGTTCCGGGCGCGGCTGAAGGCGTTGCGCCCGGCATCAGCGCCGGCGTGGGTGAGTTGGGGATAGGGCAGGGGATAGGTTATAGGGGATAGGGGATAGGTTACAGGGGATAGGGGGCATATCTCCAGCGAGAGCTCTACTCCCCACGGTCCTATCCCCTGGAACCTGTACTGGCGGAGCGTACTCAGGGAAGCTGGTAGCGGGCATCCTCAAGCTCTCGTAGCTCCGCTCTCAGGCCCTCGAGTAGCTTGGCTTCGCCGGCCCACTCCTCAGGGAAAGGGCCGACGGCTCCCGAGGAGTTCGCGCGCCCACGCGCGAAAGGGCTCCAGTGGGAGACGTGGGGTGGGGGCGCGGAGTCCTCAGGGGAAGGAGCGAACAACCCTCGAGGAGTTCGCGCGCCCACGCGCGAGGAGATCTATGGCAGCAGGCGTCCCTGTCTGGGTGGCGCTACGCCTCAGGGGGGCGGACTCCTCAAGGGAGACCTGAGGCCGCCAGATTGCCGTCGGCTCGCCCCCTCAGGCGGTCGAGGGGCCGGCCTTGCAGCCTCCAGTTCCGGGGTTCTCGGGGTCGGGATCGCGGCTTACGAGTCTTCCCCCGATTGTGAGCTCTTGCCAGAAGCAGATCACAGGGGATAGGGAACGAGAAGCAAGAGCTGCCTCCCTATCCCCTGTAACCTATAGCCTACAACCTACCCCGCGTTCCGCAGCACCAGGGGAGTATAGACGACGATGCCGGAGGCAGAGCCGCCCCAGAAGCCTCCCTGGAGGGTGTAGGGGTCGCCGGTCATGACTTGAGCGTCGGGCTGGCCGATGGTGCCGGAGAGGGCATAGGGACCACCGGAGGTGGTGCCGCCGCCTCCGTCGAAGGTGTGCCAGGTGAGGTCGTAGGGGCCACCGGTCTGGGCCAGGGCCGCGCCGCCGACCAGGAGCAGGGCGAGCAGGACGACCGTTCCGAGGTAGAGGCTCTTGTGGGCGCGAGGTCTTGGGCTCTGTGGCATGGCACGCCTCCTCTAGTCGTGTTCCAGGGTCAGGCGGGCGCCGCCGATCTGCACCCAGGAACCACTGCCAGCAAAGCCACACTGGATGGCGAGGTAGACGATGCCGCGCTGGTCGCTGAGGACGTTGTTTGTCGTCAGGTCCCAATGCTGCACGCACTGCGCCCCCGGGCAGACCCGGTCTGTGTCGTCGCGAAAGATTTCATCGCCTGCTCCCACCCCGTTCTGCCTGCGCATGGCGACTATGGTAATGCCGGTGAGGTCATCTGAGGTGGAGAAGTACAAGCGGAGCCCGGTCATGGTGACGTTCTGACCGTACAACTGGCCGGGAATGGTGACCGGCAGCACGACGGTCTTGTTATGAACCCAATCAGTGCCTCCGTACACGTAATAGCCACCGTAATAGTCGTAGAGGAAACGGGTGGTGTCGTTCGTGTCTGCCTTTTGCAGGGAGTTGCCGCTGATCCAGAGGTAGGACTTGGCAGTGCTCTGGATGACGCCGGTACCAGAGGCTCTGATTGCCACGCCTCCGGTAGCACTGTACCCTTGCACACCCACGGGGCCGACGCCGCTGACGCCAATGCTATGGGTGCTCTGACCGTAGACGCCGGCAGCGTTGACACTATTGCCCCACACACCAACGGGGGCCATTCCAGTGCCGGTGTTGGTGGCAGCAAACATGGGCTCCGCGTTGACTGTGCCGGTCAGTCTGGCTCCGGGCCTCAACCCGAGGGCGTAGGGGGCGGCATTGAGGGCCGTCAGCGGCGACAGTGCCGTGTAGGGGTCGCTGCTGGCGCCGGGGCGCACCCCTACCTGCAGCCAGAGGGCCTGGCCATTGAAGTGGCTTCCTCCAAAGTCGAGGGAGACAGTGAAGTTGCCGTTGGTCACGGCCAGATCGTCCACGGTGATCGTGCTGCCCCTTTGGGTGGCGGTGCTCGGGTCACTGCCATCGTAGAGCTTGAACTCGAAGTCGTAGGTGCCGTTGGCGGGCGCGTTGTCGTCGAGGAGGCGGCCCTGGTAGGTGAAGGCGGTACCGAGGGCGGCCTGGGCGGAAAGGTCCGGCTCATCAGCTACGGCCGGCGAGGCGCAGAGGAGGACAGCAAGAAGCAGCCAGAGAGCCAGATGCATCATGGTTCGAGTCTTCACGTTACGCCTCCTGTGGAGAATGAAGGCCGGTAGGGAGCGTGCCGGTCTCCCTGGGCTATGTTCATCTCTCTCCTAGCTGTGTCCCAGCCGCACCCGCACACCGGTGAACTCGATCCTGCCGCCGGAGGGGATGTTGCAGTAGATGCGCACCGCCAGTTGCCCGTCGTCGGCTGCCAGGACGTTGTCGCTGGTGATGTCGAGGGTAACCGGTGGGCACCACGACCCGGCCGGTTCGCAGATGTAGGCTCCCTCCACGCTGGCTATAACGCGGTAGGTGCCATCCATCTTAGCCCGGTAGACTTCCACTCGAGTGGGAGTGCTGCCCGCGCCCGTGGGCTTGAAAGTGAAGGAGACTTCCTCCACCCGCACCGGCTGAGCATAGAGGATGGCGGGCAGGGTCACGGGGAAGACGATCTGCTTGTCACCAGCGCCTGAGGACACCAGGGAGACGTCTCCCTGGCCCCAGTACTGCAAGGTGGCATTGACGCTGGCGGCGTGGAGCACGGCCAGGTTGCCGGGCACGAAGACGTAGGACTTGGCGCTGCTCTTGATGCGCCCATTCCCGGCGGCCATGATGGCGGCGCCACTGCCGCTGCTGGCCCCGTAGACGCCATAGCCGCCATTGCTCTGACCCAGAATTGCCGTGCCGGAGTCGCTGCTGGCAACGGTGAGCCCACTGCCGGTGCCGATCATGGTGGTGCCGAAGCGCAAGCCCAGGGCATAAGGAGTGGCGGTGAGAGGGGTGCGAGGGGTAAGGATGGTGTAGGAACCGTCGCTGGACCCGGGGCGGACGCCCACCTGGAGCCAGACAAGCGGTCCCGTAAAGGGGTTAGATCCGAAGTCGAGTATGCTCGTAAAGACGCCGTTGCTCACGGCTACGTCCTCTACCGTGACGGAGGTCATCCATTCACTTCCTCCGGTAGAGGCATCGAAGAGCCTGAACTCGAAGTCGTAGCCGCCATTGGCCGGGCTGCCGCCGTCCAGCAGATGGCCCTGGTAGGTGAAGGCAACAGGGACCGGCGCTTGGGCGGTTAGGGACGGCTCTTCGGCTGCGGCGGTTGGCGTGAGGGAAAGAAAAGCGACCAGCAGTCCAAGGGCAAGGAATCTCAGGATACTCTTGTGTGTCATTTGATCCTCCTGATGGAAGGGCGAGAGCGTCTCACCTACCCCGCGTTCCGCAGCACCAGGGGAGTGTAGACGACGATGCCGGAGGCGGAGCCGCCCCAGAAGCCTCCCTGGAGGGTGTAAGGGCCGCCGGTCATGACTTGGGCGTCGGGTTGGCCGATGGTGCCGGAGAGGGCATAGGGACCACCGGAGGTGGTGCCGCCGCCTCCGTCGAAGGTGTGCCAGGTGAGGTCGTAGGGGCCGCCGGTCTGGGCCAGGGCCGCGCCGCCGGCGATGGCCAGGATCACGATCACTAGGAAGACGGCGATGTAGCATAGCCCCTTGTGGGCGTGGAAACGGGCACGAGACCCTATGCTACGGGATATGACACGGGCTGCGAGGATGAAGCGCTTGCTCATAGCAGCAACCTCCTATGGCGGACAGGCGACGGCAAAGGGTGTATAGCCCTCGTCGTAGACCATGGCGCAGACCACCGAGCCCGGGCCAACATTGTGTACTGGGCCGCCAGCAAGCTGTGAAGCCCCCACGCGCGATTGGAAAGCGGCATCGTTGTAGATGGTGTTGTCAGTGCCGAGCACCTGTGAGTGGTTCACCGTTACCCCATAGCTGCCGACGCTGCCCAGATTGTAGATGCCAACGTCTATTGCCGCCGCCGGGCCAGAGGCGCTGATGCCGCTTTGGCTGATGATGCAGCTGGCGCTCTCGTTGGTTACGCCGGCATTGCCGACTGAGCCATCGGCAGCGAAGATGACCGTATCGACCATGACAACTCCCCCAACAGAGTTGCGATTCTGCACGCCAATAGCAGCATTACCGCCAGAGGCGTATATGGTGACGTCCCTGAGACCAAGCAGCGAATTGTCACTGCTCCTTATACCAGTGTTGCCAGTGGTTCCTCCTGAGGCGCGCAGGGTCACGTGAGTGAGGGCAAGGGTAGCTGTCTTGTTCACGAGGGCGATGGCGTAGGTGTCCCCACCGGTGTTCTCCACCGTCAGCAGGCGCAGCTCGGCGTTGCTCGCTCCGATGACGGTGCCGGAGTCAAGGGAGCTGCTGCCGCCGGCGGTGATCTTAGTCGCCAGTTCGCCCGCACCCTCAATGTCCACGTACTGCTTCATGGTAACATTCTCGTTGTAGACACCGGGCGCCACCCAGACGAGATAATGGTTCATGGCGCTGGCGCCGGTGATGCTGTCCAGGGCTGCCTGGATGGTGCTAAAGTCGCCGCCGCGCTTGGCCACGACAACAACGTTTGCATAGGGGCTGCCGGCGGTATTGAGGGCGAAAAGAGCATAAGGAGCAGCGGTCAGGGCGGTGAGCGGAGAGAGAGCAGTGTAACTGCCGCTGCTACTGCCCGGGCGCACACCTGTCTGCAGCCAGAGGGCTCGGCCATTGAAGGGAGCGCTGCCGAAGTCGAGGGCAGTGGTGAAGAGACCGCCGCTCACCGCCTGGTCGTTCACCGCAAAGGTGCTGCCGACCTGGGTAGCGGTGCTCGGGTCACTGCCATCGTAGAGCTTGAACTCGAAGTCGTAGCTGCCGTTGGCGGGAGCGTTGTCGTCGAGGAGGCGGCCCTGGTAGGTGAAGGCGCTGCCGAGAGCAGCTTGAGCGGAGAGGTCGGGGGGTTCTTCGGCCAGTGCCGGCCCGACGCAGAGAAGGGCGACCAACAGGGGAAGGGCGAGGAGCTTAACTGCACTCTTGCGCGCCATGTGACCCTCCTTGGGCCAGAGGAATGGGGACATGCCCCGCTTGCGGCCACAAAGTCTATTCGGTTGTTCAGGCAGCAGTGGCTGGAGCATAGAGTTGATGAGCGGAGCCGTCAAGGATGCGGCGGAGGGCCAAGTTGCCGGTGGGGGCTGGGTACAGTTAGTACAGGACTTCGGGGTGGAAGGTCATCGTTCCATTCGCCGATCCCAGGTCTGCCGCCCTTCGACCCAGGCGTCAACCTGGTGACGAGGTAGCCTCAGGATGAGCTGCCAGAAGCGGAGTTGGCGGGGACTGAGACCGCCGCCGCGATGCTCCTCCAGCCAGCGGCGGATGGCGCCGTCGCCGGCGAGGGAGCGCAGCCAGGTAATGGCGTCCCAGTTGCCGGCGGCCAGGTTGCGGCCGATGATGAGGTCTTGGTCCTCCTCCCAACTCAGAGCCTCGAAGTCATAGTCCCAGAAGAGCTCTCGCAGGTGGGAGGGAAGTTCTGCAGTTGTAGTGGATGCAGGGCTCATGCTCGTCGCTCGGGTCCGGCAAGCGATTGGTGGGTGACCGTATGGTAGTACTCCGAAGGCCTGGAGGGGACCTGACCTTCGGCCCGTCTTCACTCTGCTCAAGGAGAGCGCTTCCCTCCTCTCTGAGTGCGAGTCTATAATGAGCGCATCGGAGTGGAAGATGGCGGCGACGCGTACAGGCGAAAGGCGGCTTTCCGACCCCGACCTTCAGAGGCTGGTGGATCTGCTGCGGCGCTACGACCCGGAGCGGATCATTCTCTTCGGATCGCGGGCGCGGGGCGAGGCCGACGAGTATAGCGACTACGATGTGATCGTCATCAAGCGCACCGAGATTCCTTTCCTGGAGAGGCTGCGCGAGATGGTGCCCTATCTGGTGGAATTCGGTCGTCCGGCTGAGATACTGGTGTACACGCCGGAGGAATTCGAACGCATGCGTGAGGTCGGTCTGGGTTGGGTGGTGCAGCGAGAAGGGGCGGTTCTATATGAACGTCCGCCAGACTGAAGCACGACGCTGGTTCAGCCAGGCCCGCGCGGACCTCGCCGTCGTGCACACTCTTGTAGGCGCCGGACATTACGCCGCCGCCTGTTTCCATGCCCAGCAGGCTGCGGAGAAGGCGCTCAAGGCAGTCTTGTTCAGCCAGGGGAGTCGAGTGATCTGGGGTCACTCGGTCGCCGAATTGGCGAAGCAGTGCAGTGTCCATGAACCCTCCTTCGCCGATCTGGCTGCAGAGGCGGCCCAGTTGGACCAATTCTACATTCCCACCCGCTATCCACACGGGTTACCCTCTCCGGCTGTACCAAGTGAGACGTACACCGCTGCTCAGGCGGAGATGGCCTCCGCCTCGGTGGAACGCATCATTGACCTGGCGGAGACATTCCTGCGCCGCCAGGGGGTGATATAGGCATCCTAGCCGCAGAAAACGCCGAGACCGCCGCAGACACCCCGGCCACGTGGCCGGGGTGTCTGCGGTGCCGCCACGTGCGACACTCGGCATGGCGTCAGCGGCACTTCCGTGCTTGTTCGTGGCTCCAGGGAGGATCAGTTGCTCGCACTATCGCCTACGTTGCTCTCGGCCCAGAAGAGTCGGTCGGCGCGGCCGTACGTACGGGTGACGGTGGACGACCGACACGTGGGAGTGGGCCGGCTGCGCCCGCAGGACGTGTACTCCGGCCCGGAGGAAGACGGCCCCTGTGCCCTAGCCTGCGGCACGGGCACCGGCGCGCCTGGCGACGGCTACGTGCTGCGGGCCCGGGTGGAGGAGAGCGGCAACCTCTACCTGTGCCGGACGCAGGTCGGGGCGGCGTCGGGCTGGGATGCCTGGACGCTGATGGCCTCGGCGGTGGACCCACAGGCGCAGGTGGCCTTGGCGGCCGCCACTGGCCGGGCCTACCTCCTGTACGTGGGCGGGTCGGGAGGCACGCTGTTGTGCCGCCGCAGCCAGGACGGCGGGCTCACCTGGTCGGCGCCGGAGATCGTCTACCAGGCTGACGCGGGTTGTCGCCTCACCTCGGTAGCGGCGGTGTGCCCCACGGCGCACGACTGCATCTGTCTCGTCGCTGACGACGGCCAGACGCAGGATCCCGACGACCTGGTGTACGTGGCCTGGTTGCGGGAGGGGCAGTGGCAAGGGGCGGCCTGGCCTCGGGATGCGGGAGACGGCGCCGCCGGGCTGGCGGCGGTGAGCGTCGGCGGGGACGAGAGCTACAGCAGCGTGCACTTCGTCCTCTGCGGCGCCTTCGAGGACACCACCCGACCGGCAGTGCGCCTCTATCACCTGCAGTTGACGGCGGAGGGCCTGCGGCTGTGGACCTACCGGGGAGCGGTGCTGGTGGGCGATGCCCCCGCCTTCACCTGGTCCCAGCCAGCCCTGGTGGCGGCCCCGGGGGACCGTCCTCGATTGTTCCTGGTGCAGAACACCGGCCAGGGCAGCCGGCTGGGGCATCTCTTCCTGCTGCGCCTGGGGCTGACGGGGCCGGTGTCAGCGGGAGACTTCGTGCCCCTGGAAGCGGAGACGGCCGGCGGGCCGGGCGCGGCCTCCTGGGGGGAAGAGATCTACTTCGGCTCCGCCTCGCGGGTGTGGAAGGCGGCGGTGTACGGCGGCGGGCCGGATCAGTGGGTGGACGTCTCGGGGGATGTGGCCCGCTATCGCGCCCATAGCGCACGACGAGGCGAGGGCCGGCTAGAGCTGACGCTGGACGGCGACGGCTCGCCGTCGGTCCTCCGGCCTGGGGGACAGGTGTGCCTGCGGGAGGGATACGTCACCGCCGAGGGATCGGAGTGGGTGTGCCGGGCTCCGTACTGGGTAGAGGAGGTGGTGCGCCGGTGGGGCAGGCGGCCGGAGGTAGTGCTGCGCTGCTACGATGGCTGGGGCAAGCTCTGGCGCAGCCCGGCCGACCGGGCCTACGAGTGGCAGACTTCGCCTGCCAACGTGCTGGCGGAGGCGCTGGAGCGGTTCGGGTTCGTCTACGGCGACGACGGCTCTTCCACGCTCTACTGCTCCGGTACACCGCCGCGCTTCTCTCTGGGCGTGGGGCAGCCCTGGGGCGGGCTGGTGGAGCGGGTGCTGGACTACTGCGGCTGTGAGCTGCGCTTCTCGACCGACCCGGAAGAGGAGGAGACTTGGCCCTCGGTACGGGCGTGGGTGTTCACCCCGGAAGATCAGGTCTGCTACTCCTATCTGGACGACCATCCCCTGCTGGAGAGCGCCCTGAGCGAGAGGGAACCGGAGGGCACCTGGGTGCAGGTGTTCGGCGAGGAAGCCTACGGCGAAGCACTGGACCTGGAAGCCATTGCGGAGGCGGGCTTGGCCTCGGTGCGCAAGGTGGTAGACGCGAGGATCAATCCCGGCACCGACGTCACCGCGGCCGGGGCGGCGGAGTTCGCCCTCCGCCGGCAGCGGTGGGCATGGCAGGGCGAGTGGCTGCTGGCCCGGCCCAACGTGGGTCAGGAGCTCATGGACGTGGTGAGCGTGGGAGCATCGGTCCGGCGAGTGCTGGAGATAGAGACCCACTTCGATCGTCGGAAGGGCGTGTACGAACAGAGGTTGCTGGTGGGAGGGAAGTGATACGTGATACGTGATGCGTGATGCGT
This sequence comes from Anaerolineae bacterium, assembly GCA_013178015.1. Taxonomy (NCBI): domain Bacteria; kingdom Bacillati; phylum Chloroflexota; class Anaerolineae; species Anaerolineae bacterium. The sequence goes on along the minus strand of JABLXR010000022.1, from coordinate 3,540 downwards.
GATACGTGACTGGGAACGGTGTGACCTCGGGAGTCACGGGTCACGTATCACGCGTCATGTATCACGTATCACGGATCATATGCGAGGAAACATGAGACAACATCGAGTGCTTTGCCTATATGTGCCTCAGTTTCGCGTTCTGGTCGAGAGGGTACGGCGGCCGGAGTTGACCCCGGTGCCGGTGGTGATCTACGACGGCGGCAGACGGCCGGTGGTGGTGGAGGGCTGCGGGCGGGCAGCCGAGGCGGGCGTGCGGGAGGGCATGCTACTCTCGCGGGCGCTGTCGCTCTGCCCCCAGGCGGTGCCGGTGCCGGCGGACGAGGACCACTACCGGCAGTGGCACCGCGAGAGCCTGGCGCCCCTGTTGCGCCTGACGCCGGAGGTGGCTTCGCCCTCCCTGGGCCTAGCTTTCATGGGAGTGCGAGGTCTGGATCGGCTCGTGGGCGACGAGAGGACGCTGGCGCGTTTGGTGCTGCAAGAGTGGAGGAGGGCCGCCCCAGGCACCTCGCCGGAGGGGGACGGTGAAGCTCTGCTCCAGGAGAGAGGATGCGATCGACTGGCGGCACGGGTGGGAATCGCCGGGGGGCAATTCGCTGCCGCCATGGCGGCCCGGCACGGCGGCAGGCGTATATGCATCGTGGTGCCGGGGAAAGAGATGGCCTTCCTTGCTCCCTTGCCTCTGGACGTACTGCCGGCGCCGGACTCGGATTGGCGGGAAATGCTGCGGCGGTTGAGGTTGCTGGGCCTACACACCCTGGGCGACGTGGCCGGGCTGGGGCGGGTGGCCATGCAGGCGCAGTTCGGCCTGCCTGGGCTGGAGGCCTGGCGGCTGGCCACGAACGACGTGAGCCGGACTCGCGGCTGGAGCCTCTTCGGAGGGGTGGAGATTTACCGCTCCTCCCTTCTGCTGCCGGAGGTGGAAGCCGGGAGGCAGTTCGACCCCGCGCTCGTGTCTTGTTCAGACCTGGAGACGGCGCTGGGCCGGCTGGCGGAGGAGGTGGCGGGCCGACTGCGCCGGGAAGGATGGTCTTGCGTGTCCCTGCGGGTGATGTGGCAGGTGGAGTCAGGGGAAAAGGAGAGCCGGGAGGTGACGCTGAAAGAGCCGACGGCGCTGGCGCCAGCAATGGCCGACGTGGCCCGGCGGTGCCTGGAGGGAATCATCGGTGGGCCGGTGGTGGAGTTGGGGCTGCGGGCCGAGGCCCTGGCGCCCCAGATGGGCAAGCAACTGACGCTGTTCCAGAAGCGCAAGGCCCGCCAGAGGCTGGTTCAGGTGGCGGCCGAGCTGCAGAAGCGGTTGGGCAAGGCGGCGCTCCTTCGGGTGCAACCGCTGGGGTCGAGCTATCTGGAGGAGCGGACGTACGCTTTCGCGCCGGACCTGTAGGGCCCCCCGAGGACATGCAGGTCCTCTCCAGACACCTAGGGTTCCGGCACCTCCTCTAGCTTCGGCGTGTCACCCTGGATGGTGCTCCACAATTCATCCAAGCGAGTGGCGGGCCGAAGTGCTCGCAACACGTCTACCAGTGTCGCCGCATCACCCGGCATAGAGGGGCCTCGCGCAACCTAGAATGTCCTAGCGCCGGAAGGGGTTCGCGCTACGCTCGATGGCGCGGCGGATGACCGGATCCACGCGCCTACCCAGCCGAGCCGACAGCTCCAGTTCTGTCTCCCCCGGGAGGTGCACCCATCGCCGCACACCCGCACAGGGGCTCTGGCCGGTAGCCTCACGGTTCTACAGGGAGAGGGTGCACTTGTCGGCAGGAGATGGAGTCCCCAGGAAGTGGGAGTCTAGGCGTGGGCGGGCGGACTCCCTCCCGCGATCGGCGAGCAGAGTAGGTGGCAGCGCCCGTAGGCCTGTGCTCCGGTCACCCTTTCCCTTTCGGGCCACATCTGGTATGAATGAGCGTCCCCCAACGTGGACGCGTCCCTGGTGTGTCTGCAGACTCCAACCGGGCTTCAGCTTCCCAGGCGGCAAGGCCGATTGGTGCTCCCCACGGACGAGGCCGCGAGGAGGGGGCCCGTGCAGCAGCTAGCCCGACGGAGTCCTGCCTATGAACCAGGCCCTCCTGGCCGGCGCCATATTCCTCCTCACCTATGCCGTCATCGTGAACGAGAGGGTGCCGCGCGCTCTCTCGGCGGTACTGGGTGCCGTTCTCATGATCCTAGCCGGGATCGTGGACCAGGAACACGCCTTCGACGCGGTGGACTGGAATGTGATCTTCCTGCTGGCCGGCATGATGGCCATCGCCAACGTACTGAGAGAGACCGGCGTATTCCAATGGGTGGGCGTGCAGGCAGTGAAGCTGGGCAAGGGCGACCCCTTCCGCATCATGGCGGTGCTCACGCTGGTCACCGGCCTGGCGTCGGCGGTGTTGGACAACGTCACCATAGTGGTACTGGTGGCTCCAGTGACCTTGCTGGTGGCCGCCAACCTGCGCATGAACCCTCTGCCTTTTCTCATGGTAGAAATCCTGGCTTCCAACATCGGAGGCACCGCTACCATGATCGGCGATCCTCCCAACATTCTCATAGCCAGCGCCGCCGATATAGACTTCGTCACCTTCGCCGCCAACCTGGCGCCCATATCGTTCTCCATCCTGCTGCTCTTGGTGGGCCTGGCGGGTCTGCTCTTCCGTCGTGAATTGAGGGCCGGCCGGGCGCAGGCTCTCGACGTGGAGGCTCTAGACACTTCGGCCCTCATCACCGACCGGCCTCTGTTGGCCAAGGCGGTGGTGGTACTGGTCGGTGTCCTGGGAGGCTTCCTGGTGCACGGTGCGGTGGGGCTGGAACCGGCCACCATTGCTGTTGCCGGGGCGACGGTGCTGCTGATCTGGGGCCGGGCCAATCCTCACGACATCATGCGCGACATCGAGTGGACGACCCTAGCCTTCTTCGTAGGCCTGTTCATCCTAGTGGAGGCGGTAGTTCGGGTGGGGATCATAGGGGCTGTGGGCCGGGCCGCCGTCCGTCTTACCGGCGGTAGCCTTCCTCTCACTTCCATGATCCTCCTCTGGCTCTCGGCCTTCGTCTCTGGGATGGTGGACAACATCCCCTACACGGCCACCATGATCCCCATAGTCCGTAGCCTGGCCCAGTCCATGCCTGCCCGGCCGCTCTGGTGGTCGTTGGCGCTGGGGGCCTGTCTGGGCGGGAACACAACTCTCGTGGGAGCATCGGCGAACCTGGTGGTAGCCAGCCTGGCGGAGCGGAGCGGCTATCCCATCAGCTTTGGGCGCTTCCTCCGGTACGGGGTCAGCACCACCGTCATGTCCCTCCTTCTTGCTAGTGCTTACCTCTGGCTGCGCTACCTGTAGGGGACGGCGCCCTCTCTTCCCCTTGCCTCCGTCCGATGGACAGGGCCTCTTCCACGTAGGGCTTTCTCAAAGTCGGGGAGGTGAGCGGAGCAAGGGGTGAGCCGGAGGGGATGCGAAGCGAGCCTCACTTGGTTATTGTAAAGCTGAGAAGCAAGCACTAACCAAGGAGGCTCAAGGTGCAGTATAGCACACTCTCCTCTGATCAGATGACAGCGGTGGGTCCGGTGGT